>JAVCDC010000018.1 GCA_030765135.1 Candidatus Tritonobacter lacicola
ATCATTGTGTTTCGTGCTGACAGCCACCATACCAAGCCCGAAGTGATGGAATGGGTGGAAGCCCACGACGTGGACTTTGCGACGGGGATGAGCCCTAACGCGAGGCTCAACCAACTGTTTGCCTTGATGAATAGATCAGGTTAGATACATTTAACTGCAAAAATAAGTGCCATAATGGCTCTATTTTAAATAAATATTTACAAGCAGGACAGCAAGTTACGAGTCAGGCAGGCTCCGTAGTGCCTTTGCGGGGTGTGAAAAATAGATAACAGCAATGCTGTAAATCGCTAGAAACGGGCGGGAGAAGCCCGGCCAACAAGGCGCACGCACCAAAAAGTTTGCGTTCAATCCCTTTAAGTGTTACATTATCGCCTACCATGGAAACTGGGATTACTATGAGACTAAAGGCCGCAGGAACAGCAACGGCGATCGGGAGCTTTCCCCACGATGACGCGGCGGCGCTGTGCGGCCTCATCCTGCAAAAACTGCCCGCCATACCATGCTGGCCGCAGCTTCCAAAGAGGGCTTTCAAGGAACAGATGTACGTCCAGGCCAGCGAGGGCCTCCCTTGCGTCGTCATCGACGAAGAGAAGGAAAAAATCTACTTCGACACTTCCGGCGATATCTACCCCGAGCTGGAAAAATGCCTTACACACGTGATTTCGGAGGACGTCGATTACTTCGCGATCTCGGAGGGTTACGCGGCCGGCCTCCATGAGATGGTGCGGCTGCTTGAAAATAAAAAGCCGGACACTATCACCTGGGTTAAAGGGCAGACGGTCGGCCCCGTCAGTCTCGGCCTAACCGTCACGGATCAGGCCAAGCGCTCCATCATCTACAATGATGAGCTCTTCGAGGCCATAACCAAGTGCTGCGTGATGAAGGCGCGGTGGCAGATACGTAAACTGAAGAGCGTACATCCCCATGTTATAATTTTTATAGACGAGCCCTACTTGAGTTCCTTCGGTTCCGCATACATCAATATCCAGAGAGATCAGGTCATCGGCCTCCTGACGGAAATCATCGAAGCCGTGCACGATGAAGGCGCACTGGCAGGCGTGCACTGCTGCGGGAATACCGACTGGTCGCTACTCATGGATACACCTATCGACATAATCAACTTCGACGCCTACGGCTACTTCGAGGGAATAACCCTGTACCCGGAGAAGCTCGGGGACTTCCTCGAAAAAGGAGGGGTGCTGGCATGGGGAATCGTTCCGACCTCCGATGCGATTGCAACCTGCTCGCACGATGGCCTCCTGGAGGAGATAAAGAAAAAGATGGCGGCCCTGGAAAAAAAGGGGGTCGAAAAGGAACTCCTCCTGTCTAACTGCCTCATCACGCCGAGCTGCGGCACGGGGACTCTCTCCGTCGATCTGGCGGATAGGGTCCTAAACGTGACCGCCCGCCTGTCAGAAAGTTTCAGGTCGGAGCAAACACCCTGAAGTCCCCTGTAGCCATTTTTCAACAGGTCGTGATTTATATTTCGTAATCTTAATCGTAATCGATTGTAGTTAAGCATTGCCTATGCGATTACGAGTACGATTACGAGTACGAGTATAGTAGTTGGAGATAGAGACCTATGACAGAAAAGAAGAGCTTCAGGATAGCGGTGACAGGAAAGGGCGGCGTGGGAAAGACCACCATCACCGGCCTCATCCTGAAATATCTCATACGGAAGGGGCTCAAGCCTGTTCTCGTCATAGATGCCGACCCCAGCATCAACCTCCCCGATCTGGTGGGGGTAAATTTCGATGACTCGATCGGGGGCATACGGGAAAACGGGTTCGACGGCAAGGACCTCTCAGTCTCCAAGAGCGACTTCTTCCAGTATAAAGCGGAGTGCGCCATATCGGAGTGTGACGATTTCGACCTCCTCGTCATGGGCAGGCCTGAGGGCCCGGGTTGCTACTGCTTCGTCAACAACATCCTGCGGAACGTCCTGGACACGATATCCAGGAATTACCGGTTCGTACTCATGGACTGCGAAGCCGGCCTGGAGCACCTGAGCAGGAGGACGACCCGGGACATAGACTTACTCGTTCTCGTAGTGGACGGCTCGAGAAAATCTTTCCTCACGGCAAAGACCATAGTCGATCTCGCAGGCTCCCTTAAGACCAGGATCGGCAGGGTATGCCTGGTCCTCAACGGCTCCCGGGGAACCGATGGTAAGGTAACCGAGAGCTGGCTTAATGATCTCCGGGAATTCTCCGACTTCGAGATAACAGTCCCCAACGATCCAGAGGTAGCCTCCTTCGAGACTGAGAAAAAATCCATTCTCCGGATCCCGGATGACTCGACAGCCTACAAGGCCATGTCAGAAGGCATGGACAAGATCTTGCCTCTGAAAAACAATGAAAACAGCGGAATATATAGAGTTCCGGCAAAGCCGGAACATGCATAAATTAGTGAGCAAAGCGAGCTAATTTATTAATGAAGATAGCCATATCCGGAAAAGGCGGGGTTGGTAAAACGACGGTATGCGCCCTCCTCTGCCGTGAGTTCTCTCGGAGGGGGTACTCGGTGCTCGCCGTTGACGCAGACCCCGACTCAAACTTGCCTTCGGCTCTCGGCTTTCCCGGCGCCGAGAAGATCAAGCCCATTGTGGAGATGAAGGAGTTGGTAAGTGAACGGGCGGGAGAAGGCGGAGGTCTTGTCAGACTCAATCCGCGGGTAGATGATATTCCAGATACCCACAGTGCGACCCACGACGGCATAAAGCTCATAGTCATGGGCGGCGTCAAGCGGGCGGGCGGAGGCTGCGCGTGCCCGGAAAACGTCTTCTTGAGAGAGCTCCTGGGCCATATACTGACGGAGTCGAGGGAGATAGTGCTCGTCGACCTGGAGGCGGGCATCGAGCACCTGGGGAGAGCCACCGCCGGTAGCGTCGATATCTTCCTGATCGTTGTCGAACCATCCTTCCTGAGTCTCCAATCGGCTGAAAAGATCAACCGCCTGGCGCGAGAGCTGAAGATAGAGAGTATAGCCGTTATTGCCAATAAAACCGGATCGGACGAGGAAAGGGATGCCCTGGAGAAGGCGCTCGAGCCACTCAAGTGTATCGGCGCCCTGCCGTTCAGCAGCGTACTCAGGAAAGCCTCCCTGAAATCCGGTATCCCCGGGGAGGACCCTGGCCTGGAGGGCGCCGTATCGAATATAGTTTCATCTCTACTCGAAACCGAATGAAAAAACCGCTGATTATGCGCACGTCAGGCAGGGGCGCCGGATCGGAATGAGATTAAGCAGATTATCCTGGTGTTTTGCATTATGATTACTCGGGATAATCAGTTAAATTATCGGTTCAAAAGAGGGGAAATTAAATGAAGAAGACTGTTGACCGGGCAGCGGAAAAAATGATTGAAGCCGCAGCCGGCTATTCCATCAAAACGGTCTGGGACAGGCACGAAACAATGGAGCCCCGGTGCGGTTTCGGCGACCTCGGCATCTGCTGCAATATATGCCTTCAGGGGCCCTGCCGCATAGACCCCTTCGGCCCTTCCGAACAGAAGGGAGTCTGCGGTGCCAACGCCGACACCATAGTTGCCAGGAATTTTATACGGGCTATTGCGGGGGGAGCAGCGGCTCACTCGGACCACGGACGCGATATCGCCACGGCGCTGCTTCATGCCGCCCGTGGAGGAGGAGGCGGCCTCCGCGTAACGGACACGGATAAGTTGAAGGCGATCGCCGGAGAGCTCGGCATCGAGACTAATGGCCTCTCGACAAACGAAATAGCGGAGAAGGTCGCCCTCTCCTGCCTCGAGCAGTTCGCCAGGGCGCCCATCTCGTTTATGAACAGGGCGCCCGAGGCCCTTAAAAAAAAGTGGACTAAAGCCGGTCTCTGGCCCAAGGGGATAGACAGGGAGATTGTGGAGGTGATGCACCGCACGCACGCGGGCGTCGACGTCGATTACCGGAACATCATCCTTGCCGGAATACGGGCCGCTCTCGGAGACGGATGGGGAGGCTCCATGCTCGCCACGGATCTGAGCGACATCCTGTTCGGCTCTCCATCTCCCATACGGTCCAGGGCCAACCTGGGCGTTATTAAAGAAGACGCGGTGAACATTGTCGTGCACGGCCATGAGCCTACGCTCTCCGAGATGGTCGCCCGCGCCTCCCGGGATGGAGAGCTCCTGGAGTACGCGCATCAAAATGGAGCAAAGGGAATCAACGTCTGCGGCCTGTGCTGCACCGCGATCGAGCTCCTGATGAGGCAGGGCTATCCGGCCGCGGGAAACTTCCTGAGCCAGGAGCTTGCGATCATTACGGGGGCGGTCGACCTCATGTGCGTCGATGTCCAGTGCATCATGCCGGGGCTCGCGGACGTGGCCGGGTGCTTCCACACGGAGCTCATCACCACCTCTCCAAAGGCGAAGATGCCGGGCGTGACCCATATAGAGTTCGAGGAAGAGAAAGCCCAGCACATAGCCCACCAGATCGTGAGGATGGCTATAAAGAACTTCCCGAACAGAAGAAAGGACCGCATCAACATCCCCGAGGACACCATGGACCTTGTTGCCGGTTTCACAGCCGAAAATATCTTCACGAACCTCGGCGGGACGTTCAGGTCGACGTACCGCCCACTCAACGACGCCATCATATCCGGAAGGCTCAGGGGAGTCGCCGCAGTGATCGGCTGTAACAACGCGAAAGTGACGCACGACGAAGGGCACATCGCAATGACGAAAAGGCTCATCTCAAGGGACGTCCTGGTCGTCCAGACCGGCTGCTCGGCGACCGCATGCGCGAAGGAGGGCTTCCTCAGGCCGGAGTCCGCCTTCGAGATGGCGGGGAAAGGCCTTCAGGAGATCTGCGAGACTGTCGGAATACCTCCCGTACTTCACCTGGGTTCCTGCGTCGATAACTCCCGGATACTGAGGGCGCTCTGCGAGATGGTCAACGAGGGGGGCCTCGGCGATGATATAAGCGACTTGCCCGTTGCAGGCGCGGCGCCAGAGGCGATGAGCGAGAAGGCCGTCTCAATCGCCAGTTACACGGTGGGCTCGGGCGTATTCACCGTCTTCTCACCCCCACCGAGGGTGGAAGGAAGCAGGAACGTCACCGAATTCCTCACCGCCGGAATAGAGGAAGTGACGGGAGGCAAATTCTGCTTCGAGCGTGACCCGATCAGGGGGGCGGACATGATGATCGCCCACATGGACGAGAAGCGGAAGGCCCTCGGCCTCAGCGGCATGATGTACGGGAAGGAGGCTGAAACGGTGGAGGCGACGTCAAGCTGAGTAGTACTCGCACTATAATTCGCGCCTGAAGTCGAGGTATCAACTGCGTGCGGAAAAAGATAATGAAGGGTGTAATCGTCGTAGACGTTGAAAAATGCCTTGGCTGCAAGAGCTGCCAGCTGCAGTGCGCCCTGGAGCATTCCAGATCAAAGAGCCTGCATGAGGCAATATATGAATATCCCGCACCCCAGTGGAGGATTACGGTCGAGGCAGTCGATAATCTGGCCGCACCCCTCCAGTGCCGCCACTGCGAGGATGCACCCTGTGTACAGGTGTGCCCCTCACAGGCACTGTCAAAGCCCGCGGCAGATGCGCCCGTCCTGCTCGACGGCGAGCGCTGCATCGGCTGCTCGTTATGCGTTACGGTGTGCCCCTTCGGCGTGATCGCCATGGACGGCGTTGCCGGGGCGGTGATCAAATGCGATTTCTGCCTCGCAAGGCTCGAGGAGGACCGGCTGCCGGCCTGCGTGGAAGGGTGCCCGACGAACGCGCTGCAGTTCAAGAGATTGGAGGAAGTCGCCCCCGAGAAACGAAAGAAGTATCTTACGGGCATCGTGCTGGATTGAGAAGAGGGGCATTGAATAGTCCAGGGTCTCCGCGTATTCAGTGAGTGAATAAATAGATATGATGAATGCAGACCTCATTAAAGAAGTCGACAGAATAGTCGACCTGTATGGGGGCCGGATCACCGGCTCTATAGGGATGCTGCAGGACATCCAGAGCCGCTACAGCTACCTGCCGAGGGAGGCGCTCATCCATGTGGCCGAAAGGCTCGATGTCCCCCTGAGCCAGGTATTCAGCCTGGCTACCTTCTACAAGGCTTTCAGCTTGAGGCCCCGCGGCAAGCACCTCATCGTCGTCTGCATGGGCACCGCCTGTCATGTCAGAGGGGCAACCAGGCTTGTTGACGAGATCGGAAGAAAGCTCGACATCAAGCCCGGAGAAACAACCGAAGATAATCTGTTCACACTGGAGGCGGTAAACTGCCTGGGCGCGTGCGCCCTTGGCCCTCTGATGGTCATCGATGGTGAGTACTACGGAAATATGGCACCGAAAAAGGTTGAGTCCGTTCTGGGAAAATACAGTGAATCGTAAGGGAAAACGAGTTAGCTTCGCAACTTCTTTAACCGCGGATTTTACGGATTAGGCTGATTAATCTCAAACAATCCGTTCAATCCGTCTAATCCGCGGTTTTAAATAGTGTAAGGTAATAATGAATAGGTTACAAACACCGTCAGAGCTGGAAAACCTGAGAAAATCGCTCGAGGCCGGGAGAGATTCTTCCAGGACCTGCATAACCGTCTGCATGGGGACGGGCTGCTCCGCCTCCGGCGCAGCGGAGGTGACCAAGTCTTTCAGGGAAGAGATCGAAAGGCAGGGGCTCGGAGAGCAGATAGGGATACGCACGACAGGATGTCACGGCTTCTGCGAGAGGGGCCCCCTGGTCGTCGTTCACCCGGAGGGAATTTTCTACCAGAAGGTCTCGAGGGAGGACGTCGCCGAGATAGTTTCCCGGACGGCGGTACAGGGCGAAATACTCGACCGCCTGCTCTACACCGATCCGGCAAGCGGCAAGAAGATAATCCGCGAGAAGGAGGTCCCGTTTTACCGCAAGCAGACGAGGCTCCTCTTCGGGAATAACGGCAGAATCAACCCGACGAGCATCGAGGACTATATCGCCCTCGGCGGCTACAGCTCGCTCGGCAGGGCGCTTTTCAAGATGAAGCCCCGGGAGGTCATCGACGAGATAAAGAAATCCGGCCTGAGGGGACGGGGGGGAGGAGGTTTCCCCACCGGAAGGAAATGGGACTCCTGCAGAAAGGCCGAGGGAGAGCTCAAGTACGTGATATGCAACGCCGATGAGGGCGACCCCGGAGCCTTCCAGGACCGGAGCCTCCTGGAGGGGAATCCCCACAGCGTGATCGAGGGGATGATTATCGGCGGGTATGCCGTCGGCGCCGAAGAGGGATATGTCTACGTGCGCGACGAGTACCCCCTGGCCGTGAAGCACATCGAGATCGCCATACGGCAGGCCGCCGAATACGGCCTTCTTGGCGATAATATCCTCGGTTCGGGCTACTCCCTCGCCATAAAGGTGAACCGCGGGGGGGGGGCCTTCGTCTGCGGCGAATCAAGCGCGCTGATGGCCTCCATAGAAGGGAGGCTCGGTGAGCCCCGGTTCAAACACGCCCACGCCACCGAGAAAGGCCTCTGGGACAGGCCGACCACCTTGAACAACGTGAAGACCTGGGCCACTGTCGGCATCATCATTAGCATGGGAGCGCGCGAGTACGCGAAGATAGGGACCGAAAAAAGCAAGGGCACGATGATCTTCTCCCTGGTGGGCAAGATCAACAACACAGGCCTGGTCGAGGTGCCCATGGGGATCACGCTGCGCGAGCTCATCTTCGACATAGGCGGGGGGATTCCCGACGGGAAGCGCTTCAAGGCCGTCCAGACCGGAGGGCCGTCCGGGGGATGCATCCCCGACACGATGCTCGACCTGCCCGTAGACTACGACAGCCTCAAGGAGGCGGGGTCCATGATGGGCTCGGGCAGCTTCATAATCATGGATGAGGACACTTGCATGGTCGATGTGGCAAAATATTTCCTCTCCTTCACCATAGAGGAGTCGTGCGGAAAGTGCACCCCGTGCAGGGAGGGGGCCGGACACATGCTGCGGATCCTCGATACTATCACCAGGGGCGAGGCGGAGGAAAAGGACCTGGAGCTTCTGGAAGAAATCGGGAAGATGATGAAGGTGACCTCCCTCTGCGCGCTGGGCAAGGATGCGCCCAACCCGATATTGAGCACCCTGCGCTACTTCAGGGACGAATACACAGCGCACATCACGCAGAAGCGGTGCCCCGCCGGCGTCTGCCGGGCCCTCATCGAATACTCGATCGACGGGGACGCCTGCACCGGCTGTGGAGCGTGCGTGCAAGCCTGTCCCGAGTCCGCAATTTCGGGCAAGGCGAAAGAACCGCATGTGATAGACGGGAAGAAATGCATCAAATGCGGCCTGTGCCTCGATGCCTGCGCTTTCGATGCCGTGAAGGTGAGCTGACCGGAGTATTCACGATAAAATAGAAACCACGGATTATACGCCCGTCCGGCAGAGCCGCCGTCCGTCAGGCGACGTGCCGGATCGACTGAGGTCTGACGGAGATTCAACGGATTACTTTTCATCAGTTCAATCAGTATGATCTGCTCAATCCACGGTGTATGAATAGGGCAACGTACAAACATGATTAAGGTCAAAATAGACGATAGAGAAATCGAGGTCGAGGAGCATTCCACCGTTCTCGAGGCGGCGGAAAGGCTGGGAATATACATTCCCACCCTGTGCGCTCACCGGACGCTGGCGCCCTACGGGGCGTGCAGGCTCTGCATGGTGGAACTCAGGGAAGGCGACTGGTCGAAACTGGTGACCGCCTGCACGTATCCCGTGGAGGACGGCCTGGAAGTACACACGGGCTCGGAGAAGGTGATCGAGGCGCGGAGGTTCGTTATCGAGTTACTGTTGGCCCGCTGCCCGAACTCGGAAGAGATTCGTATGCTGGCACGGCGGCTCGGAGTCGAAAATACCAGATTCGAAAGCGCGGATGAGGACCGGAAATGCATCCTGTGCGGCCTCTGCGTCCGGGTCTGCAGGGAAGTGATAGGAAGCGCCGCCATCAGCTTCATACACAGGGGCTTAGAGAGGGCCGTCGAGACTCCTTTTCAGATTCAATCCGACGCGTGCATCGGTTGCGGGGCCTGCGCTTTCGTCTGCCCCACCGGCGCTATCAGAATCGAGGACATAGAAGAAATCCGCAAGCTGGAGACATGGCATACCGAGCTCGAGCTGGTGAAGTGCAGGCAGTGCGGAGCCACTATCGGCACCGTCGAGGTGATCAACCGTTTGAAGGAAGAACTGGACCTCCCGGCGGAGGTTCTGGACCACTGCACCAGGTGCAGACGGAAGATACTGGGAAGGGAACTCTGCGTAAATAAATTAGCTCCCTTCGGGCGCTAATTTATCAGGCGCCGACTGCGTCGGAGCTGCAACTTATGCATTTATTGAAATTTCGGGCTAGTAAATTAATTTGAATGGATAGAATAAAAGGATTTATCATAATATATTCTTATTAACGAAGAAAAATGCTCCGGCGAAGCCGGAGATGGATAAATTAATAAGTGGAGCGAATTAATTTATGTCGAAGATCATAGCAACAGCGGCAATACGTGGAGCCCATAAGCTCGCCCAAAGGGCTGAAGACGAGTTGAATAGCGCAATCGCCGAGCACTCCGAATCCGCTGCCGTCTCCCTGCCCGGCACAGCCTACTACCTTCCCATCATATACTCCATGCTCGGACTGGCCGTCCAGTCCCTGGGGGACATGAAGAAGGTCCTAGCCAGGGCGAGATCTCTCCTCCCCGAAGTCCCATCGGAAAACCTGTGGCTCCCATATCTCGGCGACGCCCTCGACGCCGGCATGGCGGCCCTCTTCGCCGAGGAGATAATCGAGACCCTGAAATACCTCACCGGCCCCCCGCCGGCCGAGGGAATCTGGCTGGGCGCCACATCGGATGCCACCCTGAGAAACCAGGGCATCAAGCTCGTCGACGGCCGCATGCCCGGGTTCGCCGCCTGCGTGGGGGCACTGCCTTCCGTGGAAGACGCCGTCAAACTAGCACGCGACCTCCAGGAGAGGAACATCCTCGTTTTCATGGCGGGCAGTACAAACGGGACGAGCATGGCCGATCAGCTCGCGGAGGCCGGCATCGAGATGAACTGGGACACGTTCCTCGTCCCCTACGGTAAAGACATAACTGCTGCCGTGTACGCGGCCGGCTTCGCCGCGCGGGCGGCCATGACCTTCGGGGGTATTCACCCCGCCGGCATGGAAGAAGCTCGCCGTATCCTGCTTTACAACAAGGAGCGTGTCAACGCCTTCGTACTGGCCCTCGGCGAGGTGGACGACGAAAAGTACGCTACGGCCGCGGGAGTCCTCAACTTCGGCTTCCCCATTATCGCCGACACCGATATACCCCAGATTCTTCCCAGCGGGATCTGCACATACGAGCACGTCGTTTCCCGAACTCCTCTTGAGAGTATCGCCCAGAAGGCCATCGAGGTGCGGGGCTTGAAAATCAAAATCGAGAAGATACCCGTTCCGGTCAGGGTCGGACCCGCCTTTGAAGGTGAAAGGGTTAGAAGAAACCAGGTAGCTCTCGAGTTCGGCGGCAAATACACACACGCCTTCGAATATCTTCGGAGTAAGGAGCTCGACGAGGTCGAGGATGGAAAGATCGAGGTGGTCGGGCCGGAGATAGATGACGTGGAGGAGGGAAGCGCCCTGCCACTGGCCATCCTCGTGGAGGTCGCGGGACGGGAGATGCAAAAAGACTTCGAGTCGATCCTGGAGCGGCACATACACTCGTTCCTCTCAGAAGCCATGGGGATCATGCACGTTGGACAGAGGCAGATCATATGGATCAGGATAAGCAAGGATGCAGCTAAGGCGGGATTTAAGATAAGGGACTTCGCCGTGATACTGAGAAGCAAGATGATCAACGACTTTCCCTCCATCGTGGACAAGGTCCAGGTAACTCTCTACACCGATGAGGAGAAGGTCGAGGCTCTTCACCCGGAGGCCAGGGCCGCCTACGATAAACGCGACCAGCGCATGGGAGAGATGACCGACGAGTCCGTCGACACGTTCTACTCGTGCACGCTTTGCCAATCGTTCGCCCCAAGCCATGTCTGCATTATCACTCCCGAACGGCTCGGCCTCTGCGGGGCGTACAACTGGCTCGACGGCAAGGCCGCCTACCGGATAAACCCGACAGGGCCGAACCAGCCAGTGAAAAAAGGGGAATGCCTCGATACAGTCAAGGGCAAGTGGAAAAACGTAGACGATTTCGTCTATGAGAATTCGAATAAAACGATCAAAAGCTTCAGCGCCTACTCCGTAATGGATGACCCGATGACGTCCTGCGGCTGCTTCGAGTGCATCGTGGCTATCCTTCCCGATACGAACGGCGTGATGGTCGTGGGTCGCGAGTACGGCGGGATGACACCATCGGGCATGACGTTCGCGCATCTTGCTGAAGCCGTCGGGGGAGGCCAGCAGACACCCGGCTTTATCGGTATCGGCATCCTCTACATCACCAGCAAGAAGTTCATCTCCGCAGATGGGGGGATTAAAAGAATTGTATGGATGGACAAGGAGCTCATGGAGCGGGTGAAGGAAAGGTTCATCCAACGCTGCAGTGAGATTGGAGAAGAGGACCTTATAGAAAAGATCGCCGATGAAACTGTGACCACAGATATGGCCGAGCTTGTGGAGCATCTCCAGAAAGTCGACCATACCGCCCTGAAGATGGAACCGCTCTTCTGATTTTTTCGTTCTGGCATAAATTAATTAGCGTAGCTAATCAATTTATGTTAATAAATTTGCGGACGAAGTGAGCTAATTTATGGATATACCTCTCGAGAAACACAAGGGAAAGATCAGGACGGTCGAACTCAGGAAGGAGAGCCCCTCCGGCCTTGCCATCGGCGGTCAGGACTGCCTGGCGCTCCACCTTTTCGAGGGGAGCTATCCCAATAAGCCGGTCATAGCGTGGGAAATCACCGACACGGACCCTTCGAAGTGGCTCGGGGACGTACGGAAGCCTTACAAGGACGTCCTTGGAGACCCTGTCGGCTGGGCGAAGATGGTGCGTGAGGAACACGGTGCGAAAATTATCTGCCTCAACCTCATCGGCACCGATCCAAACAAGGATGACAAGAGCCCGGAGGAAGCCGCTTCGCTCCTGAAGAATATCCTCAGTGCCATCGATATACCCGTTATCGTGAAGGGGCCGGGTCCCGGGGAAAAGCAGAACGACGTCCTGGCGGCATGCGCTGAAGCGGCGTCGGGTCAGAGCTGCCTATTCGCTGCGGCCGTGGAGGAGCAATACAAGACCCTCGTGGCGAGCTGCATGGCGTACGGCCACGCGCTTGTCGCGGAGACCCCCATAGACGTAAACCTATGCAAGCAGCTCAACATCCTCATTTCGGACATGAACTTATCCCTCGACCGCGTCGTAATCGACCCCCTGACAGGAGGTCTCGGCTACGGCCTCGAGTACACCTACTCCGTCATGGAGAGGATACGGCTCCAGGCGCTCGGCGGAGATGAAATGATGCAGAATCCTTTCATATGCTTTATCGGCGACGAGGTATGGAAGGTCAAGGAGGTAAAGGCCGATGACCCCGCATGGGGTGACAGGGAAAAACGGGCGATCCTCTGGGAGATCGCCACCGCGACGAGCCTCCTATACTCGGGGGCCGACATCCTCGTCATGCGCCACCCCGAGGCAATAAAGGCGGTCAACGAAGCCATCGATGATCTGATGAAAGGGTAGTATTTAAGGATACTATGAACAAACTGTTCAACCCGAAAGTTGGGCAACAAACTAATCCCCTCTCCCCCCTTTGGGGAGAGAGGTCGAATGATCCGGCAGAATTGACGGAGCAGGGTGAGGGGGGAAATAAAAACATGGAGATAAAACACCCGTTTGTAATAACGCTTATGATCTTTCTTTTATGCGTACTGGTTGCTACTCAAGCGGCGGCACAGGAAAAAATATCCGACCTCGATGCCGCCAAGGAGGGAATCAGACTCAAGCCAAACGATGCAACAGCCCATTACTACCTGGGCAACGCCTATGCCGACCTTGGACAGGATGAGGAAGCAGTCGAAGCCTACAAGAAGGCCGTCAGCCTGAAGCCCGACTTCGCCGATGCCTACAGCAAGCTGGGCGCCATTTATGAAAAGCTCAACCGCTACAGTGAGGCAAGCGAGGTATACCGGAAACTCACTAGGCTCAAACCGGGCAACGTCGATCTTTGGTCTAAGTTGGGCAACGTGTACAAGGAAGCAGGAGACGAAAAGAAGGCCATCGACGCATATAAAAAGGTCGTCCAAATTAAACCAAACGACGCAGAAGCGCACTTCAACTTGGCCACGCTTTATCTCGATCGGGAAGATGAGGACTCCTTCAGGGACGAGTACGAGATATTGGAAAAATTGGACAATCAACTTACGGAGGAGCTGCGCACCCTGTTCAAGGACAAGTTCAAAGAAGAGTTCACGCCGGGGAAAAAGCCCGGGAGAAGGAGAGGTCGAGACTGATGGCCCTCACTGGTCTCCAGATATTCAAGCTGCTGCCGAACACCAACTGCGGTGACTGCGGCGTCCCGACCTGCCTGGCTTTCGCCATGAAGCTCGCCGCCAAGAGGGTCGAGCTCTCCAAGTGCCCGCACGCATCCGACGAGGCGAAGGCCGCCCTCGGCGAGGCGTCGGCGCCGCCGATACGGAAGATCGCAATCGGCGCCGGCGAGAACATGGCGACCGTAGGCGAGGAGCTCGTCATGTTTCGCCACGACAAGACGTTCTACCACAAGACGGTCATCGCCCCCCTCCTCCATGATAATAATAATGCCGTTGACGAGGCAAAGACGCTGTCATCGATAGTCGTCGAGCGGGCCGGTGAGGTACTGAAGATCGACGCGATAGCACTGCAACAGAGCGGTGATGATGGAGAGCACTTTGCGAAGACGGCACAGGCGATCTCCTCAGAGACGGGCCTCCCCCTCATCCTCATCTCCGGAGACCCCGACGGGATGAAGAAAGCTCTCGATCTCGTCGGCGATAAGAGGCCCCTCGTCTATCCCATGGTAAATGAGAACTTCGATGGTATGACGGCTATCGCGAAGGAGAAAGGCGTCCCCATCGTGGTCGCGGGCCCATCCGGCCTCGACGGCCTGATCGAAAGGGTGAAGAAAGTGAAGGCCGCCGGTGTTGAGGATATCGTCCTCGACCCGTCCTCGAAAAGCCTCGCCGGAAGCCTGCGCGACCAGACGCTTATACGGAGAGCCGCCCTGCAGGCAGACATCAAAGACCTGGGGTATCCCACAATCTCCGGCGCCCTCTCAGGCGGAGATTCTTCCTGTAAAAGCTCGATCGCCTCGATAGCAGCGATATGTAAATACTCATCGTTCCTCGTGATCGAAGACTTCCAGCCCTGGCAGTTCCTCCCCCTCCTCACGCTGAGACAAAACATCTACACCGACCCCCAGAAACCCCTCCAGGTCGAGCCTAAAATATACCCGATCCTGGAGCCGGATGAATCTTCGCCCCTGCTGGTGACCACTAACTTCTCGCTCACCTACTTCATGGTCTCCACGGAGATAGACGACTCCGAAGTCCCATCCCACCTGCTGATAACGGAAGCCGAAGGGCAATCCGTCCTCACGGCATGGGCCGCCGGAAAGTTCTCGCCCGAGATCATCGCAAAGGCGGTCATGGAGTCGAAGATCGAAGAGAGGCTTAAGCACAGGAACTTGATCATCCCGGGATACGTGGCAATGCTCAGCGGAGAGCTCGAGGAGAACCTCCCTGGCTGGCGCGTCCACGTCGGCCCCCAGGAATCCGCCGATATTCCCGCCTACCTCAGGGAAGAGTGGCCACAAATAGCTTCTTCCCCGGCCGGGGATGCATAATAATCCGCTCTCCTTAGCGCTATAGTAACAAGCTGTAAGCTATAAGCTTAAAAATGGCTCACACATTTACAACTGGGAGCATAAAATAGTTTAATGCGTCATTGCGAGGAGCGTGTGAGCCGGAGCCCAGAGCGAAGCGAAGGGGACGAAGCAATCTCAATTATTTACATACAAGTAGATTGCTACACTGAGTTTAGTTGAAGGGCTCGCAATGAAATGCAATCGGTTCTATGCTCCTCTTAGTAAATGAGTTAGTGAGTTTGAGAGATGATATATCGTGGCGAGGATAGAGAAACTCATTAAACTCATATAACTCATTGAACTCATTTAAAGTCACAATAAATCCCTTTAACAAGACCGTCGAGATAGCGGAAAACTCCTCCCTCTACGATGCCATCCATAAATCCGGAATCCCCATCCACGCGGATTGCGGAGGAGAGGGTAAGTGCGGAAAATGCAGGGTCATCGTTGATAAAGGAGATTACAGAAGTGAAAAAAACAGGCTGGTAACACCGGAAGATTCGGCTCGAAACATCGTCCTGGCCTGCCGGACCTTTCCCGGTTCCGATATCACGATAACCATCCCCGATAAAACTCTTCTACCCTACGACTACATCGAGCCCCTGAGAAGCTGTCCTATAGCTATCAAGGCGGAGACCATCGACCCTCTCGTCAAAAGGTTCAGTCTCCGGCTCGAAGAACCTAGCCTCGACGACAATATAAGCGACCTCGAGAGGGTGAAGAGAGGCCTCAAAAAGGCGGGCGTATCCGGGGCCATCGGGTGCAGCCTCGCAACTATGAGAAAGCTGGCGCCGCTCCTGAGGGAAAACGGGTGGATGTGCGACATCTATCTTCTCTCCGCCGATAACAGTATCGTAGACGCCGGAAGGCCCTCCGGGGGATCGCGGAAACTTGGCATCGCCATAGACATCGGAACAACGACCGTGGCAACCGAGTTCGTCGATCTCGAAAGCGGGAGGAGCATCGCCTCCCACTCCCTCTACAACCGGCAGATTTCCTGCGGCGCGGATATAATCCACAGGATCGTTTTCAGCCAGAAGGACGACGGGCTAGAAAAACTCCGCTCCCTCATCCTGGCGACAATCAACGAGACCGTGAAAAAAATCACCGGGGAGAGCGGTCGCCCGAGAGAGGATATAATATGTGCGGTTCTATCCGGGAACACCACGATGGAGCACCTCCTCCTTGCCATAGACCCAAAGTACATCAGGGAGGAGCCCTACATTCCCGCTGCCACCCGTTTTCCCATCCTTACGGCACAAGCCGTCGGTCTTGACATCCCGCCCCACTCACCCGTTATGCTTACGCCGTCGGTAGGAAGCTACGTCGGAGGGGACATCACGAGCGGCGTGACGGCCTCCGGCATGAATAATTCGGATCAACTTACCCTTTTCATGGACATCGGTACGAACGGCGAGATCGTCATCGGGAACAGTGAGTGGATGATCGCGTGCGCCTGCTCGGCCGGGCCGGCCTTCGAGGGAGGCGGTATCGGGGACGGTATGACGGCCACATCCGGGGCCATCGAGTCGGTCAAGATATTCGACATGAATAGGCCGCCTGTTCTAACCGTCATCGGCGGCGGACAGCCGCGCGGCATATGCGGGTCGGCGATGATCGACCTCATGAGCGAGCTGTACTACTGCGGTCTGATAAACCAGAAGGGCAAGTTCAATCCGGATATATCGAAGATGATACGGAAGATTAAAAATACCTTGGGCTACATCGTCGCGCCAAAGGAAAGGACGGAACACGGGAAGGATATTGTCATAACCGAGATAGACATCGCCAATCTCATCAGGGCCAAGGGGGCGATCTGGGCGGGAGTATCGACCCTCCTGAAAAAGCTGGAAATCCCCTTCGGCGACCTTCAGCGCGTCCTAATAGCCGGTGGATTAGGGAACTCCCTCGACATCGAGCGCTCCGTGTCGATAGGCCTCCTCCCGGACGTGGAGAGGGATAAGTTCTGCTACCTGGGCAACGCCTCCCTTTCGGGCGCGAGATTGGCACTCCTCTCGGAGAAAGCCCGCCGGGAGCTCGACGAGATAGCCTCGAAGATGACCTACGTGGATCTATCCACGACGCCCGGCTACATGGACGAGTTCGTCGCCGCCCTCTTCATCCCCCATACCGACGCCTCCCTCTTCCCCTCCATGAGCTCATAATTATCCGAGAACCTTTTTACCCCGCAGATAGGCTGCAATCCTGCTCTTTTGCTACAAGTGCCAACTCACTGCCAGCCATAACCCATTGCCGGTGTGTATGGATCGCTGCTGTCCTTAAGATACCCATCAGGAGCAGTCGCCCCTGAAGGCTGGAAGTTGACCCTGGCGGGAAAGGAAAGGGGCGTGCGGGTCGGTGTGGCTGTGCTCGTGGAGGTAATCGTGGGTGTAGCAGTCGGCAACGGCGTGTTTGTCGGTGTCGGCGAAGATGTGCTCGTTGCTGCCGGAGTAGGTGTTCCAGTCAGCGTGGGTGTTGCAGTAGGCGTAGCACTGATTGTAGGAGTAGGCACGTTGACGTAAATAGCGTACAACCGATTATCATACGAGCCAATATAGATCGTGCCGTCGCTGCCTATTGCCGGTGAGGACATGATATCATCTGCGGTTACATAGCTCCAAGAGAGCGAGCCGTCCGAGTTGACGCTGTAAAGACGGTTATCCCACGAGCCCACGTAAACGGTGCCTCCTGAATCTACAGCCGGCGAGGAAAAGAGGCGATAGCCCGCGACGTAGCTCCAAGAGAGTGCGCCGTCTGCTGTGAGACAGTAGAGGCGGTTGTCATACGAGCTCATGTAAACCTTTCCGTCCGAACCTAATGCCGGCGATGAGCCGACTTCCAAGCCGGTCGTGTAGCTCCACACAAAGGAGCCATCGGAATTGAGGCAGAAGAGGAGGTTGTCACACGAGCCCATGTAGATCCTGCCCTCATCGCTCAGTGCCGGCGAGGAGCGGATGGCATTCCAGAAGGTGTTCGACTCGCCGGTAACATAGCTCCAGGACAGGGTGCCATCGGAGTCGAGGACGCGGAGGCGATTATCCCACGAGCCAAAGTAAACCCTGCCGCTTAAATCTATGGCAGGCGAGGAATAAACCCGATTGCCGGTAGTATAGCTCCAGGACAGGGTGCCGCCTGCGTTAAGGCAGTAGAGGCGCTTATCCAGTGAGCCGAAGTAAACCTTGCCGCTTGAATCTATCGTCGGCGATGAGTAAACGAAATACCCGGTCTCGTAGGTCCAGGATAGGGAGCCGTCGGCATTGAGGCTGTAGAAACGGTTGTCACTTGACCCCGCATACATAGTGCCGCCCGAGCCTATTGCCGGCGAGGAATTCACATCCCATCCAGTAACGTAGCTCCAGGACAGGGTGCCGTCGGCGCTAAAGCTGTAGATGCGGTCATCCTGTGAGCCCACGTAAACAGTGCCGTCTGAACCTATGGCCGGCGAGGAATAGGAGATTCGGAACCCTGTTACATAGCTCCACTTCAGCCCCGGGGCAGGAGATCCTTTATAAGAGCTTTGCCCCGTATGTCGCACATCA
Source organism: Candidatus Tritonobacter lacicola (assembly GCA_030765135.1). GTDB lineage: Bacteria > Auribacterota > Tritonobacteria > Tritonobacterales > Tritonobacteraceae > Tritonobacter > Tritonobacter lacicola. The sequence goes on from JAVCDC010000018.1 coordinate 18,342, forward strand.
TGGCGAAACATCGGCCAGGGGCCGGGTGTGGGAGTGGGCCCCGTTGGTGTTTTGGTCGATGTGGGCGTGATGGTCGGCGTGGCCGTGATGGTCGGCGTAAGCGTAATGGTGGGTGTGAGCGTTGGCGTGGGTGTCGGCCCGGTTGGCGTCGGAGTCGCCGTGGGATCATAAAATGCATAGATCCTATTGTCCCAGGACGCCACATAAAGCCGTCCGCCAGAGCCTATGGCGGGGGAGGAATCCACTGAGGCTGCTCCGGTTGTATAAGTCCACAAAAGAGAGCCTGTAGAAGTAAGCGCAAAGATATCATAGTCGTAAGATCCCACATAGACCCGTCCTTCAGAGTCAACGGCTGGGGAAGAAAACGTACCGGGTGGAATTAAATAGCTCCACAAGAGAGAACCTGTAGATGTAAAGGCGAAGATACTATCGTCCCAGGACCCCACATAGACTTGTCCGCTGGAGTCCACGGCGGGAGAGGATTCCACGCTGTATACAGTCCCGTAACTCCACGCGAAGGAGCCACTTGGCGTGAGAGCGTAGATGTGATTGTCACTACATCCTGTATAGATCTGCCCGTCAGGACCTATGGCGGGGGAAGACCACACATTACCTCCCGTTACATAGCTCCATACAAGGGAGCCTGTGGAAGTGAGTGCGTACACATTGTCGTCATCAGACCCCACATAGACCCGGCCGTCAGCGCCTATGGCAGGGGAAGAATACACATAGGATCCGGTTACATAGCTCCACGAGAGAGAGCCTGCAGAAGTATAGGAGTAGACCCTATAGTCCCAGGAGCCCATATAGACTCGTCCGTCAGAGCCTATAGCCGGAGAGGAATACAATCCGCCTGGGTTATGAGTACTCCATAAGAGAGATCCCGTGGAAGTAAGGGCGTAGAATCCTAAGCCATCAGTTCCTACATAGACCCGTCCGTCAGAGCCTATGGCGGGGGAAGACCACACCACTTCGCTTTTTAACCCGTAACTCCATAAGAGGGCACCAGCAGAAGTGAGAGCGTAGATGTTTTCATCATAAGACCCCACATAGACCCGCCCATCGGAGCCCACGACGGGGGAGGAATCCACATAGCTACCGGTCTCATAACTCCATAGCAGAGTCCCCGTCTGGGAGCCAGAATAAGAGCTCAGGCCCGTGTGGCGAGCGTCGCGCCGGAACATCGGCCAGGGTGTGTCGGCAAGCTGGGGCCACGCGGCGTTACATTCAAAAAAGAGAAACAATAAACCGCATAGCACAGATACCGCAGTCTGTCTTCTCATGCTCTCTCCTGTATATAGATAAAGAGCACCACCTAATCAGCCTGAACTTCTGATAATATTATAACACAAAATAGGCAATATTTCAAGCTAAGTAGGCAACAATATAGGGAACAATATATTTGCACGAAAAAAAACGAGGCTTCACTATCAAGCGTGATTATTTCAGGACCCTGAGGAATCAAGTATTCAGGAGATAAGTATCCTAATCGTTTTTGAGATAAAGGTCGTCTTCGGATTTTATTGCATAAGAAAACGACGGATGAGGTGCACAACCTCTTCCACATAGCGCGGTTGGCCATTCTGTCGGAAACAACCCGCCGGGAGCTCGACGAGATAGCCTCGAAGATGACCTACGTGGATCTATCCACGACGCCCGGCTACATGGACAAGTTCGTCGCCGCACTCTTCATCCCCCATACCGACGCCTCCCTCTTCCCCTCCATGAGCCGGGCTTAGAAGTCCGGAAAGCCAACACGGTCCGTGTTCCTTATAAGCGCACCGGCAATATAAAGAGCCGAGATGGCGGGAGAGTCCGGGCCCGGTCTGGGAATTCCGAGCCGATATCACGCTTTGAATAGACAGGACCCTTTTTTTGAAAAGAGGGCGGCGGTGCCGAAGGAGATAACGAGCATGAGAATGGTCGATGGTTCCGGCACACCGTTGGAGCCGGACAGGTCGTGCCGCGTCTCGGGCGGAGGGGAAGCCGGGTCGGCCGTGAAATTCGTGTAGGCGTTAAGCTCCTGCGACCCGTCCCACACGAGGAAATATACCTCGACCGATGCTGTGGTCAGGGCGTGTATGACCATATTGTACCAGAAGCCCCCGCTTACGGTGATGTAGCACAAGCCGACCATGCCGTCGTCGCTCACACGGAAGGCCGCAGCCTGGTCGGTCGGGTCAAGGCCCGTGAAACCCGAGATCTCGCCCCACACGGTGTGACCGTACGGGCCCGGCCACCATCCGGGAGGTGTCCAGTGCTGGCCGCTGGCGGGGGCGGACAACGAGAGAAACACCGCTGATGCGACAAACAAAGACGCTATTTTCGTTCTCGCCTTCACCTCAGAGTTTCATCCTCGATAACATCCCGGACGCGCGCAGGTTCTCCAGGGCCGGGTCGCTCTTTATATGCTTTCTGTCGTTGAACCCCCTCTTCACGGACTCCGAGAGCCAGTTAAATGACCCGTCTATATCTCCCCGCTTGCTGAATACGCACGCCAGGTTGTAGTAGTTGCCGGGGTCCCGTGGCGAAAGCTCCATCGCCTTCCTGAGCTGCTTCTCCGCCTCTTCGTCCAGCCCGAGACGCAAATAGGCGTTGCCGAGCCCGCCGTACGCCCTGGCATACTCCGGGTCAAGTGCCAGCGTCTCTTTGAAAACCCTCTCGGCCCCGCTGTAGTCTTCCTCCTTCAGTAATAAGCCGCCCAGATAATCCTTGAGAATAATGCTGCGGGGATATGCCTCGACGAGGCTACCGAACATATCGCGGACCCGGTCCACCTTGCCATCCATGAAGTACAGGTCGGCCAGGGCGACCTCGAACCCTTTCAGCTCCGGGTCGACACCGAGAGCTTCCCTTATCTCTCTCTCCGCTTTGCCATACTCACTGCGGTTAAAATAGACGATCCCCCGCCTGATTAAGGCCGGGATGAAGAACGGCTCTGCGGCAAGGGCGGCCTCGTATTTAGCCAGCGCCTTCTCGTACTCCCCCATCCTCTCGTGTATGAACCCATCGCATAAAAGATCCTGTGCCTCGAAGGCACGCCTGAGATTCGCATGCTCCACCCGCCCGAGCCTGCTCTCGCGCAGCAGTCGCTTCTGCTGCTCCCTCTCTATTCCCAACAACTTTTCGTACTCCCGGACCGCGCTATTCCTATCGCCCCGGGATTCGTAGATGGCAGCCAGCATGATATGGGGCTTAACGTAGTCCCGCCCCAGCATTCCGGCACTTCTGTAATGCTTGATTGCCCGGGTGATGTCTCCTCCGGCCAGGTAGAGGTTTCCCAGGTTATAGTGGGATTTTTCGACATTGATCTCCGGCCTGATGGCCTTCCTGAAGCAATCGAGAGCAGCTTTACTATCCCCCCGTGAAGCGTGCAGGATGCCGAGATTGTTGAGGGCGTTGATGTTGCCGGGTTCCTGTTCGACGATCTTTTCGTAAGCGGCAGCAGCTTCTCGATAATCGCCCTCCTTTGATCTTGCGAGTGCGGCGGAGAAGTAACCGGATGCCCGTGACTTCTGGCGGCGCTGTAATATGCGGTAGGTGATAACTGCAGCAAATAGCCCGATGGCAAGAACAGCAGAGACAAGAACCAGCACTTTGAAAAACCTGTCAAATCTTCGTGCCCGCCTCCCCCCGGACAGGTGCCTGGTTACTCCCTTATTTCTATGTTTCCTTGTTTTCATATTTCCGGATCACCGCCATCCGTATCCGCTCCCCGAAGATGGTCGCCCGCTGTCTCCGAGATAGCCGTCCGGGCTCGGTGAATATCCCGGCCCGAAGTTGACCCGGACGGTACCCGGGTTGGACCCGGCATCAACCGGGCTGGTCCCCGTTCCATACTCAAGGATGTCAGCCCAGCCGTCGCCGTCCGCGTCCCCCCCCGGATCGTTCCACGAACCGGGGTCGAAACCGTTCGCCCTGTAGAACCACTCCCAGTAGCCGCACATACCGTCTCCATCGCTGTCGTACTCCTCTCCCGTGACGAGGTCAAGCTCGACGGTATCGAACTGGGACGTGGACCCCTCGACGGCATAATAACCGGTGATAACGTACTCTCTCTTCCCGGCCTTGCTCACAGTGCGGAAGTTGAGAACCTCTCCGTTCCCGGCGTGGACGGGCATGAAGCCGTATCTCCCCTCCTCCCTCACAGTGAACCGCCCCCGGCAGACGCCCGAACCGTCGAAAGCGCCGATCTCATCACCCGCTTCTGCCGCCAGGCCGTTTATGATAAAGCTAACGCTGTAGAGCATCCGCCCTTTTCCCGCAGTGCGCAGGGGACTGCCATAGTACGGGCCGGCCACGGCGATTCCGGAAAAAAGAATGACAAGAGCCAATGTGATTGACCATTGACGATTGTCGATTGTCGATTGATAATTAAATTTCATTATCCGCTTTACTATTTTCATTCCCGCACCGCTTATTTGCTCTTTTTCAATTGTCAATCTTCACTCGTCAATCGACAATCGTCATTCACTGGGAAACCGGATCTCCACTCCCGATGCCCCGCCTTCCAGCTTTATCCACAGGCCCATACCCGGCCCGACGTATTTGAGTGTCTGGAGATAGTCCGGTATGCCCTTGTAATATGTGTGGTAGTACGGGAAAACATCGTCCACGGCTATCATCGCCTCCACTTTGTCTCCCGCCGGGTTGCCCGTCGCTGTGTAGACCACGAGGCCTTTCAGGTAGGCGATGATGTCATCGTGGCTCTCGCTGCCCATCCTGTCCGATCCAAACTGGGCCGTCGGGTAGCTTCCCTGGTAGTGGACCTTCGCGAAGAGGTCGCTTGCAAGGTTCCAGCCATCGTCCAGCGGCGTGACGAAGAGGCCGCATACCATCTTAAGACGCTTCTGGCCTTCCATTCTCCAGGTGCAGTCCGCATTCGCCCTCACCCAGTAGCCGTAGCCGCCGGCTATGAATTCGAGCGAGGAGCCCACGTCCTTCTCGTACGTGTAGACCTCCATTTGGTCCGGGTCGCTCGGGTCCGGGTGCCAGCCGGTTATCTTCTCCACGTTGTTATGAATCCCCATGCCGGTCAGCAAACTCTGGATGCTCGCGATCTCGCTGTAGTGGGTCGCGGGTATCTTCGCCTTCACCGCCGCGGAGGGCTCGTGCCCGGCAACGTAGTAGCAGGCGTCCGGACTGAGGCCGATAAGCTTCCAGTCGTCGTACAGAGGAATCTCCTGGTTGAAGTTATCGTAGAAGTAGTTGATCGCGTAGATGTTGTTGTCCTCCGATCCAAAGTAGATTGTTCCATCGCCGCCTATGGCCGGCGAGGAGTAGATACTCGACCCGGTTTCATAGCTCCACGAAAATGAGCCGTCGGAGTTGATACTGTAGAGATGGTTATCGCCCCACGCGGAGCCAACGTAAACCGTTTCGTCAGAGTCTACCGCCGGTGATGATTCGATAAAGCTTCCTGTTTCATAGCTCCATAAAAAGGAGCCTGTAGAGCTGAAACTGTAGAGGCGATTATCACAGGAGCCAATGTAAATCCTCCCGTCCTGGCCAAGGGCCGGTGAGGAACTGATATCGGCCCCGGTTACACAGCTCCACGATAAAGAGCTGTCGGAGTTAATACTGTAGAGTCGATCGTCAGAAGAGCCGATATAGACCTTCCCGTCCGGGCCTATTGCCGGTGAGGAATACCAGATGAAGTTCCCGGTTCCATAACTCCAGAACAAGGAGCCGTCCGGGTTAATGCAGTAGATATTGGTTTCATCCTGCCCATAATAGCCGGCGCCAAAGTAAATCTTACCGTTCCGGCCGATGGCCGGCGAAGAGCCGACCCTGCCCCCGGTCTCATAGCTCCAGGAAAATGAGCCGCTGGAATCAATACTGTAGAGGCGCCTGTCGCCGGATCCCGAGCCGAAATATATCGTCCCGTCATCGGATATGGCCGGCGAGGACCATACATCGCTGCCGGTCATATAACTCCATAAGAGTAACCCGGCATGGCTGAGCCTGTAGAGCCGGTAGTCATAAGAGCCGGCATAAACCGTGCCGTCCGGACCTATGGTCGGTGAGGAATCGACATCATTACCCGTTTTGTAGCTCCAGAAAAGGGAGCCGTCGGAGTTAATGCCGTAGAGGTTGTTGTCGGAAGAGCCGATAAAAACCCTCCCGTTACCGCCCACTGCCGGTGAGGAAATGAGAAAACCCCCGGTTCCATAGCTCCACCTCAGCCCCGCGGCCAGAGAGCCCTGATAGGGGCTCCGGCCCGTGTTCCTGACGTCGCGGTGAAACATCGGCCACGGCGCGTACGGCGTGGCCGTCGGTGTCGTGGTCGGCGGGGGGGTGGGTGTACTGGTTGGAGTGGGCGGATCCGTTGGAGTATTTGTCGGTGTCGGTGTGCGGGTGGCCGTCGGCGTTTGAGAGAGCGTGGCCGTGGGTGTAGGCGTTGTATCCCCCAGACACCATACCGTATTCCCGTCCTGAACTCCGTCACCATTGCTGTCATAGGTGGTGCCGTACCGGTTTACAAAAATGCCGTTGTCGACAATATCGACCCAGGCGTCGTCATTGAGGTTGCCTAAAACCAGCCAGTGGCCGCCCGCTGCGCGATCACCGGTGAAGTCCGCCTCGTACTGACCGGGAGCAACTTCGATTATTTCGGCAGTCATGCGAAGCGTGTGCTGCCGGTCCCTGGCCGCGATGCAGGCGCAGGAAGTGCCTGCCGGTATAGTTATCGTTGCATAGCCGATCGTGTCCTGCCCGGTTATCACGTCGAAATCGACGCTCTCCTCAAACTCGTACAGCACGGTCTCGCCGGGGCAGCTCACCAGCTCGAATGTTATGCAGCGCGTCAGTATATCCGGACTGGAACCCGTATCGATGCCGGGAGAGAGCTGCACCGCCACGGTAACGTCGGTATCGCTTGTGAAATTGATATTCGCCGGAGATGGATCGGGGCAGAGAGCTTCTCTTCCCTGCCAGAAGTTGTCCGAGATAATCGTTTGGTCCGCAGCGCCAACCAGCCCGTCTCCCGTAATATCCGCGTGATAACCGGGCGGTGTGGGGGCGGGGATTTGGGCAACGGCATCACCTCCCGCAACGCGTACCGATACAATAAATCCCAAATAGAAAATCAGCTGCTTTTTCATTTATCAATGTTGTTTCAGGGGAAGTACCGGGAATTCAGCCGGCATCCTGAAAATAAAAAACCGGTCCGCCGCTTTTCGCTTGAGCGATCTTCGGCAGCCCGGCCGTCTTTCCCTTCGGCGACTAGGTACAAGCTTTTTCAGCCGTTCGGACTAAGACCCGTGACTTTGCGTCCCACGGTTTCCCGTGGTTTGCCCTTTCGGACCTTTTTCCACACTGAACCATAGAGAGAAAAAATACCCCTACTAATGCCCCCTGGAAGGTTGTTTATTGTGTGTCTTCACTATAAAGATAATATAACCTATATTACTATAACTGTCAAGGCTTATAATAATATATTTTTCTCAAAGCGAGTAACTATATGCAGGTGTTTTACTAACAGCTATCGCTTACACGATTGTACAGGTTCTTGTAAATTTGAACTATTAATCATCGTTTCCCAATAGAAGGAATAAACGGGAATTTATGAACGATTGGGAGAGATGCTTTTTAATGCCAGCCGTAGGTGCCCCTCGTTCCATAGCCGGAGCCGTCGTCCGCCTGGTACCCGTCCTGAGGAGAGGCTCCCGAGGTAAGGTAATTTATCTTTATAATCGTAGACCTGCCGGGGAAGCCCGGTTTCCGGGTCGGCACGGGCGACGGATCACTGAAGGCGTAAAGCACGCTCGACCCGGCGTATAACCTCCCGTCCAGACCCACGGCCGGAGAGGAAATCACCCTGGACCCCGTTTCCGATAACTCCAGGCAAGCGAGCCCGACTGGGCAACGGTATTTTTGTCAACAAAAAGGCCCTGCTCAATCCCGGCGTCCATAATCACTTTTTTCGATATTTTAAAAAGTGCATTTCTTCCGGCTCAGAACCGAGCCTGTGATAACATTCCGATATATCTATTGCGTTTTTATTCCATTTTGTAAATATTATTGCTATAGTGTGAAGTGAAGCCGTGCGAAAAATTTTAAGCATCTTTTTTATTCAATGAAGCAGGCGCGAAACGAGCACAAGGAAAAGCTCCTCCGGGAGATAGTGAAGGTCGTCGGCGAGCACGAAAGGTTCGCCATCTTCTCCCACGAGGAGCCCGACGGCGACGCTATCGGCTCGCAGGTGGCCCTGACCCTCGCCCTGAGAGAACTCGGCAAGAGCGTGGTCTCTGTGCGGCTGGACAACGTCCCCCCTTGTCTCGGGTTTCTCAACAGGGACAATACCATCGAGAAGTACGACCCGGAAAAGGACAATGAGAAGATTCTCGAGGCCGATGTAACCTTCACACTCGATACGTGCGACTACTTCCGCATGGGAGATATCGGCAACCTCGTCAAGGGGAGCCCGTCTCTGAAGATCAACATCGACCACCACAGGGACAACGCCTTCTTCGGCGATATAGACTTCGTGCGATTCATAGCGGGCGGAACCGCAGAGATGGTCTTCGAGGTCATAAAAGCGCTGGGCGTAACCATAGAGGGAATAATCGCCGAGGCGATCTACATCGGCCTATCAACGGACACGCTCGGCTTCAAGTACATCGATCCCGACGGGAACATGATCGTCGTGATATCGGAACTGGTAAAGGGGGGGATCCGCATAGAAGACCTCCAGGAGCGGCTGTACTACAACAGGCCGGACACCTACTTGACCGACCTCGCGAACATCCTGGAGAAGGTCCACTACGAAGAAAACGGTGCAATAGCATGGTTCGTTTTTAAAAAGAGGGAACAGCTGACCTATTACCAGCGGGAACTGACATCGGAGGCCCTTCACCAGCTCCTGAGCATGAAGAGGGTCCGGGCGGCCGTCATGCTCCACGAGGAGAGGACGGGCGTCGAGGTCTGGCTCCGTTCGAAGACAGACGTCGATGTCGGTAAGGCCGCGGAGAACGTCGGGGGGGGAGGCCACAGAACGGCAGCTGGCGCCCTAATCCGGGGAGCCAGCCTCGATGAAGCTATTCAAGAGGTTCTGGCCAACGTGAAAGCGGCCTTTACCTACTGACCTACTTCACATCTTAGCCTGCTCCTGAAAAAAACAAAATCAAACCACAGAGCACACGGAGCTCACGGAGAAGATATTAAAAAAATTCGTGAAAACTTGTGCTGACGAAGATCCTGAGCGTAGTCGAAGGGAGCGAAGCAAAAGTATTCGTGTATAACAAATATTTTTTCAGAAGCTTACATTAACGGTGGCGCGATCCGCTTCCGAGACCTCGAAAAGGTCTCTCCTCCCGTAGCGCATTATCCCGGCAATAAGAAGATCGGGAAAAGACTCTCTCCTGATATTGTAGTTATTGACCGAGTCGTTGAAGAACTCCCGCCTGTCGGCTATCTCGCTCTCCAGGCCGCTGATTCTCTTCTGTAGCTGCATGAAGTTCTCGTTGGCCTTCAGGTTTGGGTAGTTCTCCGCGACCGCGAAAAGAGTCTTTAGCGCGCCGCCTATCATCTCGCTCGAGCCGGCTTTCTCCCTCATCGTCCGCGCGTTAAGGAACGCCGTCCGCGCCTCCGTGACCCTCTGCAAGACCTCCCTCTCGTGCTTCATGTAGCCCTTGACGCACTCCACGAGCCGGGGTATCTCGTCGGTACGCTGCTTCAGAAGGACGTCGATGTTGGCCCACGATTTCTCGATGTTGTTCTTCAGGCGGATCAGGCCGTTGAAGATGATGATGAGGTAGCCTGCAAAGCATATCGCAATCAAAATAGCAACCACCAGGACGATGATACCCGTATCCATCTCACTCCCCTCTATCGGTGCTTACTAAAATCTACTACTCATTTGGACGCTGATTTTCTCAGATCTTCGCTGATTTATCTTTTTCCAATAATCTTAATGATCTGCATTAATCTGCGTCCCATTTGCTTTTTTAGGTCAATTTGAGTTATCCAGTTGCTCATTAATCCTTTTTTGGACGCTGATTTTCTCAGATCTTCTCTGATATTGTTTCATTGATCTGTGTCATATTCATTTTCTTCTATTATCAAATGCCTTTCGCTTCACCTCTGGATGAACACCAAAGTTTAGAAGCAACCCAACTTCTATCTTTGTAGCTTTTAAATAATTTAGTAATTGAGCCTCATATTCTTTCAACAAGCTCTTTGCCGCCTTAATCTCTACAATGACTTTATCATCCACTATGATATCTGCAAAATATTCTCCGACAACTCGCCCATCATACAGGACTCTTATGGGAACTTGCGCCGAACATTTAAGGCTGTATTTGCTCAACTCGATCACCATTGCATTTTCATACACCTTTTCCAAAAATCCATACCCTAAAGTGTTGTAGACATTATAAAAGGTTTTTATGATCTTCTCAGTCAAATCAACATGTTTGTAATCCTGATAATCTGCGTTCATCTGCGTCCCTTTTAAATTTCCTAGGTTGAGGATAAAGCTTCATGAACGGGAAGAGCTAGAACTTGGCGAAGGACCAGAAATGAGAGTAGAAGAGAACGAGCCAGAGGCAAAGCAGGATGAGGAGGCCGCCACCGAAGAAGCCCCCGATGACCTTCCACCTCAGGAGGCCGAGTACGCGCTTCTCCGGACGGTCGGAGATATAGAAGAACCTCTCCTTCCCCCGGCCGATCATGATGTCCTGTGCCCCGCCCTCCACCGTGCCCTCCTCGACGAAGGGATTGTCTCCCGCCGTGCCCATGACGTACAGCATATCGCCGGGCTCTATGAAGGATTCCCTGTACCTCATCGTCTTGTTCACACTGAAGAAGCCCTCGAAATCCATGCCGCTCCTCCGGAGGAAGCGCTTGACGTCCTCGGGTGGATCCTTCATAAATCCCGATTTGAACTCGTTGTCGCGCAATATCTCAACCCCCGCACCCTTCGGATCAACGAGCACGCTGCCCGTCTCGTCCTCGATATAGAAAGGGATAAAGTCAACTCCCTTCCGGACCGTCACCCATCGGCTATGTTTGCCCGAACTCCTGTACTCCTCTATGGAGAAGCGGGAGTAAACGCAATCCCTGACAGTAAACGGGCTCTTGAGCACTTCCCCCCTGAACGGGACGACCTTCCCGTAAACCTCCACGAGGCCCATGGCAATTGATCGTATCTTCGAGGTGGGGATGTTCTCGATAAGCCGTTTCGACTTGAGCCATCCGAAGGCCCTGAAAAAGAGGAAAACGCCGAAGCCTAATCCAATGAGACTATATACAAGGAGGTTATCCATATTTAAGAGTTGGTCGTATTTTGCAACCACCTTGTCATAGGTGAATATTTTAAACGCAAACGCTACACCTTAGATTCGACGGCGTAGCCGGCGTAACCTGAAGGTGATGGTTCTCCGCTTTTTTCATTCACGAACATCTCTTGCAAGAAGCTGTTATGCTCTTTAAATGGCCTCACCCTTGTTCGGATGTCCACTCCAGCATACTCAAGGCCCTGTCTGCTATGGTTTTCTGAAGTTGTTCAGTCATAGCCGCATCACCCTTTTCGAACGGCGTTCCAACGGCGGCAAGCTCTTCCAGGATGATCTGGCAGAGCTCGCTTATTCGCTCACGTATCATTGGCCAGCCAAGGCGCGTCTCTTGCGCCATCTTCTCCCAATTATCAATAGTGAGCGTATCGAGTGATTTGCTGCCACCGATCTTCATCGCCAGATTCTTCGAGAGTTCCGGCCAGGCAAGTGTGCAAACAAGGTCATAGAATGGCGATAGTCTGCGTTCACCGCCTCGGTACAGGATCGAATAGTTCTTGCCGTGCGCATCGGCATTCCCGATTACCACATTAAAGATCAATGCATCGATGAAGTCGCGAATATCCACAACAGGTGCGGTGGACCATTCGCGCAGCAGTGAAATGCAGTCCCGAAGCAGTGGGCCTCCCTCTTCCTGGTACTTTCGCTCCGGTGGAAATCCGAGTGCCTGACAGAAGTCCTCCTGGTGCAGTCGTGTGATAGTGCCGTCCGTACCGATCAATCGGTCATACCGTCGAATCAGAATGCACGCTTTCTCGCCGACGAGACGATACTCAACGGGAGGCACGTTCAGTCCAACGGCACTTGCCAACTTCATGCACAAGATTTCGTTGGCGACCAGTCCGGGAAAACGGTCCGGTTCCGGCTTCAGGATGTGGGAACTCGGCGTATCACCGAGGGGCAGACATATCTTGGCGTCATGCACAACGACGGGTAATTTGTCCTGAGCGCCGGCCAGAGACAGACGGACGCCCTCCTTGCCGACCATTAGTGGGCGACGAGGAAGCTCGGCTACCACGTCCTGCAATTCTATCTCGCTCAATTCGCGCATCCGGGTGTCCTCTGGATATGGCGGCGCAGTACCTTCTGGAAGCAGACTCACGGCTCCTGCACACTCTCCTCCTATTCGCTCCAGCATGGCGAAATCATTGCGCTCACTGATTCCAAGGATCGCAGCTACCTTTTTCCGAGGGTCTTCATCAGGCAGTATCCCGGCGAAGAAAGGTCTGGCCTTCTTCCCCCGGAATACCTCCGATTGGAGAGGCAGCGATCGCGAAAGGGGCATTGCATTTGGCTGGATGAGCCATACCTCATCGTAGCAGAACTGCATCAAACCGCTCTCGTCTTGCTCCAGAGATCCGACCCTCTTGCCATTCAGGTAAACAGTCAGGCGCTTCATGGTTTCTCGCGTTTGCCCGCGTCATCGCCGGGGACGTCTATCTGGACCCTAAGCCCCAAGGCCTGAATTACGTGGAGGAGCTTTCCGATCTGACAAGTCTGCTTGCCCTTCTCAAGATCGACGATGAAGCGCAGACCGGTGCCGCAGGCCATCGCCAGCTCTTTCTGGGTGACCTTTAGTTGCTTACGCCTTGCACGAACTGTAGTGCCAAGTTGCTCTGGATTCTGGATATTCATGTTACTGTTCGGGAGTATTCCATCGAATCGGCGATAAGTCAAGATCATTATTTACCGTTCGGTAACAAATGGCCTGCACTCAGGTCCAGTACTGCCATTATTCCCGATCGGTAACAATTCGTTCGTGGTATGTGGCTGGCGAACGTAAAGCTCAGCCACCGGAAGGGGCCAACGGAAAAACTATGCTACCCGGAAAAACGCCGGCGAAAAATAAAACGTTTGATAGCTGGATCAGCCCTTCCGGTCTGCTTGAGCGACTGGTTCGCGGCTATTATGCAACTTCAAGTCTGAGATGTTTGCCAATAGCTTGAGCAAACTTTTCAAGGGTCGAAAGCTTGATGTCTTCGGCGTGGTTTTCGATTCTCGATATGGCAGATTTTTTAGTGTGCAAGCGGGCGGCAAGTTCTTCTTGAGTCAACCCGGCTTCTTTCCTGGCTTGCCGGAGTATAATGCCAATCTTGAAATGCTCATAACCCGAGTCAAATTCCTTAGCGAATTTCGAGTCACGGGTTTTGCGTTTATTGATGTATTTCTGCAGATCGCTCATTTCTATTTCCTCCTGAAATAATCTCGTTTTCTATCTTCGGCAAGCCGAATAGCTTGCCTTGGTGTCTTTTGGCTCTTCTTTTGAAATGCATGTGCTAAAATCAAAAACTGTGATCCATCAAAGAATCCGAGAAATCGAAATATATTGGAGCCAACCTTGACTCGGACTTCCCAGAGTCACTTTGTATTCTTCATCTTTTGAAAGTACTGCGCCGGTACGATATTCAATTCCTCGACCAAATTAAGCACCCACGCTATCTTTTGGGCCTGCTTGGCTGTGAGAGTATCGAGGAATTCCTCAATCGGGCTCCGACCGGAAGCTGTCTTATAGAAATTAACTTTTCTCATGCTGGGAATAAGTTAACATGTATGTTAACCAGGGGCAAGGAGAAACTGCATTTATTTTAGCCGCGAACGTAGAGCTAAGCTGCCGGAAGGGGCCTACCAAAAAACCATACTATCCGGGAAAACACCGGCGAAAAATAGAACGTTCGACAGTAGCATTAGCCCTTCCGGTCTGCTTGAGCGATTTGTTAGTTTATCTTCCTAATTTTCTGGGAGATTAGCTTTAGTGGGGTTCCTTCTAATGATTTGCGCATCTTCTCTTTGAACTCTTCACTATAAAGAGGTTTTATAAATTGTTTTGGGATTTCTTCTTCCTCAAGATCTTTAATAAATTCCTCATAGAGCTTTTCAAATTCCTCATCAGTAAATTCTATTTTCTTGGAGAGGTATAACCAAAAGTTGTGGATGAGAAAGAAAATGAGCGTATCCTCATAGGACCCTAGAAACAATCAAACCTCTCGAGAGAGGTAAGGAGGATACGCTCATGAAGCACCATACCACAGAGGA
>JAVCDC010000102.1 GCA_030765135.1 Candidatus Tritonobacter lacicola
TGCTCGATATGCTCTCTCTCAGGCATCGTTCCCCCCCATTCTCTTGAACCTCTAAACAGATTATAACACACACACGGATAGATTAAAAGGCGGGGAACGTTTTATCGTCTTATGCACCAATCGATCGGGCAACACGATCCGGAATAAGAGTAATGCGTAGACCTGACCCCTTATAATTTATATAAGAAGTACGTCGTGTTTACCGCCGGGTCCACCTCCACCCTGAGCAGGCGAAACCTGCTCAACCGGCGCGGCCGGTACAGGAGCTTGAAGAGGGCCGTCCTCTCCAGCTGGGCAAACTCCGTAACGCCCGCGTCCTGGGGCCCATACCCGATCTCGCTCGAGCAGCTCCACTTGAAGTCCCCGGTTTCACCGTCACGGCCGGTTATCCTGAGGTAGTTTGTTGAGATCGCGAGATACCTCACACCCCTCTCAGCCAGTCTCCGGGCAGCCTCCTCCTCAGTCATCCAGAAGACGCGTGGAAGCTGGAAGTCTATCTTCTGGGGGGACATTTCCGAAGGATGGCCGGAAACCGCCTCCGCCATGTACCCGTTGGCCCAGGGAACGAATATCTTCCCCGCGGGGGGCTCATTATCTTTAAGCCATTTATAAACCCGGTACTGCCCCTCGGTGGTCCGGTGCGGCAGGTTTACCGAGGAGATTGCGACGGCGAAAAGCCAGCAGACCGCGGCCACGCCAGCCAGATGTTTCCGGCTCTCCTCCCGCCGACGGGGCCGCACAAGTATAAAAACCGCAACTGCGGCAAATGAGGGAATAACCAGATAGAGATGGGCCCATATACCTGCCGGCTTCACGGCAAGAAGAAGAATAGCCGCAGCAGCGAGGAGAGCACAGGCGTATTTGCCAAGAGCGGAGTTTATCCAGCGGCGTTCATTTCTATCCGCCGGGCGCCGCATCCACGCGTCAAGCAGGACGAGGGCGACAGGGACAAGTAGGCAGGTCTGGACAGACCAGATGTTCCGAATCCACCGCATCGATTCAACCGCACCACCGCCCGGCGCTTTTCGAATCCAGCCCTCGGCAACACATCCCCCAATCAGCCATAATAAACCAAGAAAAAAGAGCGTCCGGCTCCCTTTCCCCTTCTCGCCCGGACACGCCCACTGGATAAAAGCATATATGAGGAGGGCCGCGGCGGGAAAAACGACGGCATACTCCAGGGAATAATAGCCGCCGAAATAACCGACGGCAAAACCCATGCAGGCAGCCATGACCCAATTATAGGACACCCTCCAGTTAACGAAAGCCAGCGCACCCATCAGGGCCACGCCGAAGGAGAGGGGACGGGTGCCCCGGTCGGCGGCGCATGAGGCCAGGACCCCCGCTATGACCAGGCCCCAGCCCAGCATATCTCTTTTCCTGAATGCCACATACAAGCCGGCAGGCAGGAAAAAGAGCAGGTAATTCAAGCGAAGCCAGTAATCGCCCGGGGAGGTCGCAAGCAGGTCGCCGGCGCCCACCTTGATCTGGGCGCGGACGTCCACTCCCCTGGTCTCTTTCGCAAGGTCGAACATCTTCTGCATAAGAGCGGGCATTGCCAGGAAATGGACAAGGACAGCCACTCCGATAGCACCGGCTAAAAAAATTACGAAGAGCACAGGACCGTCGCGCGCCTTCTGCCCGGCAAGGGCCCGGACACACAGCCAGACAAGGTAGATAAATATTGCCGCCGCGCCGACCAGAATCGCGGGGCCGACGTGGATACCGATAAAGAGGGAGAGGAGACACAGGGCGGCATACAGGAGCTTTGCAGGCCCTTCACTTTTAACAAACATCACCGCGCCAAGAAGGGACAGAATCAGGTAAGGATACGCGAAAATATCGTGAGTGACCGTGGCCGCGCTGTTGAACATGGGCAGCACCATGGAGCCGTAGATCAAACCGGCCATAAAACCGGTCTTCTTATTATGGAGCTTTGAAACCAGGAGGCAGAAGAGGGCCGCGTTCAAAGAGGAGCTTAGAGAAGCGAGAGAATAGACTGAATAGAGAAGGGCCTCACCCCGGAAAAGTAAACCGAGCGCCTTCAGAAGCCACCAGCTGGGGTCCCACACGGAGTAGAGGTCGAAAGTGCCGCCGGCAACGCCGTAATAAAACCAGAGCTCGATCCCGCTTACAGTGTGAAAGCCCCACCTGAAGAAGAAAACCAGGGTGACGATCAATCGCTCGGACAAGGCGAAGAGGAAGACATATGACATTAGCCGCCAGAGCGGATACGCCTCCACATTTTCCCAGAAGGGCCTTTCCTTCTTCACATCATTGAGGATATTCCCGCGGGGTCCAGCCGTCAAGCAGTGCGGATGTCGAACCCGCTCTATCAACCAAAGGAAAGTGTTAACCGCGGATTCAACTGATTATGCGGATTATAAATATGCAAGCGGATACTGATTCTGAATCATGACAATCAACATGATCAAGTAAATCTGCGTACTACTTTTCCTTCTCTACGCAGTGCTACGCCTGGCCCTCACCTTCAGCGGGTACGCCGCCCTTCTTCTCGATTCTCTCGACTTTGTAGCCGGTCTTCCCGCAGATCTTCCCGAGCATGAAATCGAGGAACTGGCGGTAATTTTGCGGGGAAATATGAGTCTTCCCGAGGGGGGAGCCCTCAACGAAACCCGGCATGAACTCAGCGACCCTGTCATCCCCGCAGAACTGCTTTCCCGCCAGGGCCGATACGGCCCCGGAGCAGTCTATCGAGGCGGTGTCGTCGTCCACCCGCATGAGTGACATCACCTGGTCCTTCCTGGGGAAGGGAACGATGTGGTCGCTGTAGATGAGGTAGTTGGGCTTCAGGTCCTTCAGGTGGTCAACCACAAGCGATAGTGTGGGCTCCATCTCACCCTTCTTCCTGTCGAA
>JAVCDC010000126.1 GCA_030765135.1 Candidatus Tritonobacter lacicola
CGCAAAGGGAACCATTTTCTCTCTCAAATTCCTCCTTTGCGTTCTCTGCGTCTCTGCGGTTCATCATTCTTCATTTATAGGTTTCTTCGTGGTTCATTTTTTTAATATGTTAATACCAGGGCACTGGAATTTCCCTTTCAAGTGTTTACGGTTTCACTCATTTTGTGCTTTAATTGTAATCGATATGGGAAGGATCACCACGATATCATTTGCCTGCTTGGCCCTCATCGTTTCCTCCTGCGGCTACGTGGACCGCCAGACGAAAATGCGGGTAAGGGGAACGGTTGTCGAGCGCGAAACCGGCAAGCCGCTCCCCGGAACTTATATAGACATCGCCGACAGCGACGAGAGGCTTAGCCTCATTCTTCACCCCAAACACACGGCCGGTGAGGACGGGAAGTTTGACGCACTCTATACCTATAAGTTCAACAAGAATTTCTTCATGTTTATTACCTACGGGGGTGACCCTGATATTCCCGAGCGGCTCCTCATAGAGTTCACGAAAGAAGGGTACGCTCCCACAATCCTAAACGTAGACCCCTGTGAGCTTGAGCGTGACAGCGGCCAGGCCTACGTTATCGGGGAAGTTAAGCTGCTAAAGGACTAACTTGAAATCGTTTCCCGTCGGCAAGCTCGATGCCCGGTTCCTCCAGCGTCTTATGGGCAGCCTCCCGTCAGACGATCCCGCCCTCATCACCGGCCCCGCCATAGGGAACGATGCCGCGGTAATAGAGCTGGATAAGGGGTGCCTCGTCGTGGCGACCGACCCGGTAACCTTCACCGCCGATCAAATAGGGTGGTATGCCGTCCACGTCAACGCCAATGACGTTGCGGCAATGGGCGCGCGGCCCAGGTGGTTTCTGATCGATATTCTCCTTCCCGAGGGAAAGACAGACGGACCGCTCACCGAATCCATCTTTTCCGAGATCGGGGAGACATGCCGCGAACTGGGGATCACGGTCTGCGGCGGGCATACCGAGGTAACGGCGGGCCTGGAGAGGCCCATAGTGGTCGGCCACATGCTGGGCACTGTCCCCGGAGACGGGCTGAAGCGCCTCGCCAACGTCAGGCCGGGCGACCGCATCATCATGACAAAGGGGATTGCCATAGAGGGGACATCCCTCATCGCCAGGGGGCGGGGAGACGAGCTGGCTGAAAAACTGGGGGCCGGTTTCGTCTCACGGGCGGATTCGTTCATCCGCGAACCCGGCATCTCCATAGTCAAGGAAGCGTTAGCGGCAGCGGGCGTCCGGGGCGTCCACGCAATGCACGACCCAACCGAGGGCGGTATTGCCACAGGCCTTTGGGAAGTAGCCGAAGGGAGCGGCCTGGGCATCGAGGTGTACAGGGAAAAGTTAAAAATATACGATGAGACGGCGGCAGTCTGCGAAATATTCGGCCTGGACCCCCTTGGCCTGATAGCGTCGGGCGCCCTCATCATCATGGTAGACCAAACAGCTGCGGATGAGCTCATGGAGGTACTGGAGAGAGAGGGGATCGAGTCCTCCGTCATCGGTCGCGTCGTCCCGAAGGAAAAAGGGATTACTATCGTGGAGGGAGGAGTAAGCCGCAATCTCGAACCGTTCTTCCAGGACGAGATAACCAAAGTATTATAGGTAGCTTCAACATAACCCGGACTATTCATAAATCATGAAATAGTGCGCACTCTTTTGGAATGTTAGGATATTTTTCTATCCTGTTAATCCCGTCTAATACTTTTCATGGTAAGCTATTGCGGTGTTTTTTGCTGATATTTATGAATATTTCGAGATAGAAAAATGACGGAAGTACAAAAAATAAAGCCCGTTGATAAAGTCGAGGGGGTCGTGAGCGTCCCGGGATCGAAGAGCATAACAAACCGGGCGCTTGTGATCGCCGCCCTGGCGGAAGGGACGAGCATCCTGAGGGGCATGGGGCAGGGAGACGACGTGGAGAGGATGCTCGAATGCCTGGGGAGGCTCGGCTTCGAGATCGAATGCGACGGCGACATCTGCAGGGTGACCGGATTAGGCGGAAAGATACCCGCCGGCAACGCCGTCCTCGATGCCGGTAACTCGGGGACAACGATACGGTTTCTCACGGCAATGGCTTCCCTCGGGGAGGGGACCTATACGCTGGACGGGAACGAAAGGATGCGGGAAAGGCCGATAGGCGACCTCATCGACGCATTACGGCAGCTGGGCGTGAAATTCGAGGAGAACCAGGGCCGATGCCCCCCGGTCGCGATGACGGGCGGGACAGGCGCCGGCGGAAAGGTGAAGGTCAAAGGCAGCTCAAGCAGCCAGTACATCACCGCCCTGCTGATGATAGCGCCGTACCTGGAGAAAGGACTGACGATAGAAATAGACGGTGAGCTCGTCTCGAAGCCATACATCGATATAACGGTGAGCGTCATGGAAAAATTCGGAGTCCCTGTGAGGAACGATGGCTACAGGCGCATTTCCGTGGATGGAGGCCGGGCGTACCGGCCCATGGAATACGGGATCGAGGGCGACGCATCCGCTGCATCGTACTTCCTTGCGGCGGCGGCAATATGCGGCGGCGCGGTTCGCGTGAAGAACGTAAATATCGGCTCCGTCCAGGGTGACGCCGGGTTCGCCGACCTCCTCGGCCGTATGGGCTGCGAAGTGAGCGACAACGGGGACGGGATAAAGGTCGAATCGGCGAGGGGCGCCCTGAGAGGCCTGGACGTCGACATGAACGACATGCCCGACATGGTGCAGACGCTGGCAGTCGTCTCCCTCTTCGCCGGCGGAAGGACGGTCATCCGGAACGTCTCGAACCTCCGCCTTAAAGAGACGGACAGGCTCAGTGCACTTACCACCGAGATCAACAAGCTCGGGGCGCGGGCCATCGAGCGCGAAGACGGGATCGATATAGAGCCAGGCGAGCTCCACGGGGCCAGAATCAAGACATACGACGACCACAGGATGGCGATGAGCTTCGCCCTCGCCGGCTTGAGAGTGGATGGAGTGAAGATAGAGGACCCGGGATGCGTGGCCAAGACCTTTCCGCGCTACTTCGAGGTGCTGGAGTCGATATGCAGAAGATAGAGCTGCACGAGGAGAGGTTCTGCATGCGGTGCGGCGGCGATCTCGTCGATAGGTTCCTCGACAACCGCACGCGCAAGGTATGCAGCCGGTGCGGCTGGATCTGTTACAAGAGCCCGACCCTCGCCGCCGCGACGATCATCCTGCTCGACGGGAAGCTGGTGATGGTCAAGCGGGGCGTCGACCCGCACAAGGGGAAGTGGTGCCTTCCGTCCGGCTTCGAGGAGTACGAGGAAAGCCCCCTGGAGACGGCCGTACGCGAGACGAAGGAGGAGACGAACCTCGACGTCAGGATTGTCAAGCTCCACAAGGTGATCTTCACGACCCACTTCCCGCAGCAGCACCTCGTTGTCTGCTTCTTCCTCTGTGAGCCGGTGGGAGGCGAACTCCGGGCGGGGGACGATGCCCAGGACGCAAGGATCTTCCCCCTGGACGATCTCCCTGAAGACCTCGCCTTCTCCACGCACCGCGAAGTTATCAATGACCTGCTGGAGGGACGAATATAATATGAATTTTACGTGCATGCGGTGCGCAGAATGCTGTTCCTGGAGGGGCTACGTTTACCTAACGGAAGGGGAGGTAAAACGTGTGGCGGCCTTCCTCGGCATCGGCATCTACGATTTCACGGAGAGATACACCCGCCTTTCCGATGACAGGCTGAAGCTCAGCCTCAAGGAAAAGGAGAACGGCGAGTGCGTTTTCCTGGAGGGGAAAACGTGCAGTGTCTATCCCGTGAGGCCGGAGCAGTGCGCCGAATTCCCGATGGCGTGGAGCGTCGACGGCCTCGAGCACATCTGCGCAGCCACAATGCAACACCACAATAATTAATATGCAACAAAGCTTGAACGGCGAAGTTGGGAACCAGTTTATGAAGAAACAAGATACAAGATACAAACAATATCCAATAATCAATACTCAATTTTCAAACAACCCGTATTTAACATCAAAAATAATATTTTCGAGTTTGGTTATTAAGATTTTGAATTTGAAATTTGTTTGGTTATTGTCCCTTGTATCTTGGTTATTTTCATTCATTGAATTGACACGAATGAAAAATACGGAACATATTCATATTTCCCTCTCCCCCTTGGGGGAGGGTAGGGTGAGGGGGTAAATTACGGTTCCAACTTTCTGATTTCTGATGAAAAGTAAAAGCAAACAAGAAAGTAGATGCTGTAACTCACCTAACTCATATAACTCATCTAACTGAATCGCGGTTCCTCGAACTGTCATTGCGAGGAGCCCAAAGGGCAACGAAGCAATCTCTAGATATGAGTAAGGCAGCCGCACTTTCTAGAGTCTGTTTCTCTGTATTTTTTCTCTGCGTTCTCTGCGTCTTTGCGGTTCAGAAAAAGCAAGCTGAGATACGTGTCAAACAAGATAAACAATCCTTATGCTTAAAAAGAAAATATTGATTACTGGCGGAAGCGGCTTCCTGGGCTGGCACCTGGCGCGGCACTTCAGGAGGAAGTACGAGGTTAGTGCCACCTATCACTCCAACCCCTTAACGATTGACGGGGTAAAAACCATCCGCATGAACATAACAAGCGGAAAAGAGGTCGTGGAGCGAATCAGTAAGTTGAAGCCCGACGTCGTTGTCCACGCGGCGGCGAACACTAACGTCGACGGGTGCAAGGAGAATAAAGAGGGGGCTTACGCCGCGAATGTCACCGGCACGGAGAATGTCCTCAAGGCAGCCGCGGATATCGGGGCCTTTCTTATATATACCTCGACCGACCTCGTCTTCGGCGAGGACGGGAGCATGTACACAGAGGAGGATGCCCCCTACCCCATGAACTACTACGGGTGGACAAAGCTCGAGGCGGAGAAGAAGGTCGCGGAAGGCGGTTCGTCGATCACACTCAGGGTGGTCCTGATGTACGGGGCCGACACCGGCATCAAAGGCTCCTTTCTGCGATGGATGAAGAAGGGGCTCGAATCGGGACAGGAGGTAAAGCTCTACACCGACCAGTTCAGGTCACCTCTTTACGTCGATGACGCGGCAGCGGCCATCGAGGCGGTGATCCAGGGGAAGGCAAGGAAACCCCTCTACCATATCGGCGGGCCGGAGAGAATCGACCGGTATAGCTTCGGTCGCATCTACGCCGGTGTCTTCGGCTTTGATCCACGTCTTCTCATACCCGTCACAATGGACGAGGTCGCATCCAGGGCTCGAAGGCCCCGCGATTGCTCTCTCTCCATCGAGAGGGCCCGCGAGGACCTCGGCTTCAACCCCCGCGCCGTCCGCGAAGCATTAATTTCAATGAAAGAAAGCATTCTATCCCGGTAGCTTCCTGACCAATTTTCAGCGTGGGACTATTCGCGCTTTCGCGCGAAAGTGCGAATAGTCTACCCTGCCGGAAAAGCGAGAATCAAAGGAGGGGATGTAGCGTCCTCACTCCCGTGAAGACGCACATACAATGTCCCACTGGTAGGCGGGGCGCTACAAGACGCATATACAACGTCCCGCCGGAAGGTGGGACGCTACACGGTTTTTTCGGTGACGGGGATTCCGCCCGCGGCGACTGCGCCCCACTGAATCGCCTGCCTGTAGGGGACGAGGGGCGAGCTCCCCTCCCCTTTCTCCTCCGGGGGGAGGAAGAGGACGAGCTCCGTTATCCCGTTCTTCTCGATGAAGATTCCGACCTCGCATCCCATGAGGCGTATCTCTTCGGGCCGGAGCAGGTGGTCGTAGTAAGGAATCTCGTCAGTGGGGAGTAGCGGCCCGTATTGGCCGGAGAGTATGAAGAAGAAGACATCGTCGTCCTTTGCCAGCTCGTACACTTTCTTGATGCGGGGAGACGTGTATCTCTCTATCGCTGGGAGCGGGTCCGGGTCCTTTCTCTTCCCGGCACTGCATATCGTGCAGTACGCCCTCACTTACCCACCCGGCCTATCCTGATCATGTTCGACGCGCCCCCTACGGCCGCCGAGCCCGAGACGGCAATGACCTGCGCGCCCTTCTTCAGGTGCCCGCCCTTTATAAGGGCCTCCTCCCCTACCTCGAGCATGTGATCGGTGCTCCTGGCCATGGGGATCAAGACCGGCTCCACACCCCAGTAAAGGCTCATGGCCCGATAGGTCCCCTCTTCCGGCGTTAGAGCGAAGATCGGGAGCCGCGGCCTCATAGCCGATATCGCTCGGGCCGTCACACCCGAGAGCGTGAATACGATTATTGCCTGCGCATCCAGGCTGCCGGCCGCGGCCTGGACAGCCCTGGCGACGGCGACGAGCACACCACTCCCCCACTGAGGATACTCGGCACAGGCGTGTCCGCTCTCCTCTGCCTCTTTCGCGATGGCGGCCATGGTCCTGACTGCCACTACCGGCCAGTTCCCGATGGCCGTCTCTTCCGAGAGCATCGTGGCGGAGGCGCCGTCGAATATCGCGTTCGCGACGTCCGTGGCCTCGGCCCTCGTCGGTCTCGACTCGTTCACCATCGACTCGAGCATCTGAGTGGCAACTATAGACGGTATCCCGTGCCTTCTGGCCTTCACAATAATATCCTTCTGCAGGACAGGCACCCTCTCGAGGGGGACCTCGAGGGCGAGGTCGCCCCGGGCGACCATGACCGCGTCGGCCTCCTCCAGGATTGCGTCGAGCTTATCTACGGCCTCCGCCCTCTCTATCTTCGCCACGACGGGAATCTTCTTCCCCGATTTCGCGGCCGCACGGCGCGCCGACACCAGGTCGGACGGAGAGCCGACGAAGGAGACGCCGAGCCAGTCCAGGTCAAGCTCGACAGCGAGCTTGATATTCTCCCTGTCTTTCTTCGTGACGGCCGATATACCCAAGCCTATATGGGGTGCGCTTATGCCCCCCGCTGTCGTCAAGGTGCCGCCGTCTATAACCTTGCAAGCGATTCTTTTCCCCGATGCGGACCTGACCTCGAGGACGATCAGGCCGTCGCGGAGGAGGACCCTCTCCCCCGGTTCGAGCCTGCTGATGTCGTGGGGGACGGGAATGAAGTCGCCTTTGCTCGAGCTCTTCGCCTTCTTGAGGAAAACCTTCGAGCCCTTCTTCAGTACAATACCGCCGTCAGGGAGAGTGCCGACACGAACCTTCGGACCCGGGATGTCGCCGAGGACACCGATGGACCGTTTCATCTTCCGGGCGGCCTTCCGCACCCTGGAGACGGTGCCCCTGTGCTCGTCCGGCGTGCCGTGGGAGAAGTTAATGCGGAAGATGTTGACCCCGGCCCGGATAAGCCTCTCTATCTGCGGCGAGGAATTCGACGCCGGCCCCAGCGTTGCGACAATCTTGCTCCGTCTCATATAAATTAGCTCACTTCCTGCCTGCCGACAGGCAGGCGTTCGCAAATTTATTCGTTAATTGCTTCACGATCTCTGTTCAACCTAATTTACCGGCACGGTGAGCAGCTTAGTATGCTGCTCACCGTGCCGGTAAATTAGTATGTGTACTTCTTTATCGGTTCGTCGAGGACATCGAAGTGGAAGTTATTGAACGCGGTAAAACCGTTGTAGTCCAGGACCTCCATGTCCTCTTTATCTTCAAGATTATGCGAGATAATGGCGAACCTGTTTCTGTACTTACCCCTAGCCTCATCGAGAGGCACCTCGAACGCAATGTACTTGTTGATCCCCTTCTCCTTAAGCTTCTTCGCGAATCGCTCGTCGTCAAGCGTGGGATATGACGATAGAAGCAAAATGGGCCCCGACCCCGAGAATAGTAATATAGCCTTCATGCATTTCTCCTTTTCGCTCCATTCTAGCAAAACCCCTCCTGACCATAATACATATTTTAAACCCCGAACCACATCGCCCGGCTCACCCCATCGAGCATTATTGC
>JAVCDC010000049.1 GCA_030765135.1 Candidatus Tritonobacter lacicola
CGCTTGCGCTTGGCCAGCTCCTGGTTCAGTTCCTCAGTTCTAACTGTGACCTGCTTCTTGAGAGACCGGGACCACAAGAAAGACCCCGCCAGCAGGAGGATGAGAGGTGTCAGAATCCAGAGGGCGTATTTCAATATTTCGCGTGTGAAGGCCCCATCTTCATAAGCGCCGAACCACTTATCGTGAATCTCATCGTATCTGCCCGTCTCGTACAGGATCCTGAGTCCTTCGTTCAGCTTGGCAAGTAAATCGGAATTTCCCTCCGTCACAGCGAAGCAGAACTCCCGGGGCTGGATGGGAGGACCGACAGTCTCGATGTTGGAGAGCTTGGATTTATCGGCGTTGTAGAGCCCCTGGAGCTTCTCCAGGATAGCGCAATCGTGCCGTCCCGACGCCAGCAGGCGGAGGGCGATCTCCGGATTCTCCACAGCGATGATGCGGTCGGACAGGCCCTCCTCCACAACATAGTCGTGCATAATATCGCCCTTCTGGACGAGGATCTCCTTGCCCCTGACGCCCTCCATCGATCGGATCGGCGACCCCCTGCGGACGAATATAGTGTAGGATGTGACTGCGTGCGGCGTGGAGAAATCAACGAGGCGGGCCCTTTCCTCCGATTGGGACATGCCGGTCACGGCGTCTATCCGCCCCGCTTCGAGCTCGCCCCGCACCTCGTTCCAAGGCCCGAGCCGGATGTCCATTTCGAGCCCCATGACATCGCCCACCGCACGCATCAAGTCCACGTTGAATCCGTCAGGCTGCCCACGGTCGTTCAGGAACTCATACGGCGGGTAATTGTCGTCGCCGCCCACAATAAGACGCATGCTATTTTTCTCGGCCCCCCAGGCATGCAAACCGACCAGTAAAAGTAAGGCGGACAATACAATAATTGGAAGTATGAGAAGATGGTTCCTCACCAGAAAAGATACCTTTTGAGCTTTCACGACAGATTGCTAATCTAAAACTGCGTTAAAATCGTTTCAAACCTCTTTCAGGAGGAGGCGGGGCTCGCACGGAACAAGACCGTGCGCTTCACAGACAATATCCGCGATTTCTCGCCAGCGCTTGCTTATGATTCGGTAGTTGCCGGGGTCGACTATGCTCTCACGGGTCAATATATAGGACAGTGAAACGTTGTGGTCCCCGTAACGCGGGTGGCCTATGACCAGCCCCTCCCACGGGATGCCGTTCGTTATTACGAACTCATCCCCGCTCTTCGTCTGGGAGAGAAGGTAGCCGTCCCGCAGCCTGGTGAGATTTCCATCCTCCATGCGGTAGATGCCCGATGTGAGGCCGCCCTCCGCCCTGAAGGTCCCCTTCTCCTGCGTGTAGAGTGTGAGAGCGGAGCCCTCGATATCGGGGAGGGATTCGTTGTACGCGTTGACGTATTCAGGGGTGATCTCCTTGATTTCCAACCACTCCGCGAGGTGAAAGAACGTCAGCGGAACACTGTCCCTCATGGCCTGGAAATCCGCCAGGTACTGCGACTCCCCGACAAGGCGGGTGTTCACTTCGCTCACGTAGATATCCTTGATGCGATTGTTCCCGTCAACGGTGGAGAGAAAATCGACGCCGAAATTACCCCTGTACCCGTTCGAGCCCAGCCACTCGCCGACACGGCGCACTATGCCGAGCATGTAGGACCGCTGCTCGTCCGTGAAGGCCGCAACGGTGAAGTCGGAGCCGATGTACTGGCCCGGCACCTTGACGAAGTAGGGATCGCCGACAACCTGTATATCCGGCTGGGAGAGGGCCACCGCGCCGTTAACAACACACCCCGTACAGTTCGGGCTCGGCCCCGATAAAAATGGCGTGACCTTTACGGGCGTCTCGTCGAATGCCCCGCCGAGCTGCTTCCTCTTGAGATCAACGAGCTTGAGAAAGTCCTCCTCGCTGAAGATAAAATCGGTACCGCTTCCCGCCGCTGCAAGGGGAATCTGGGTAACGAATTTCCCCTCGTACTCGTCCGCTAGCCTTTCGTATTCGAGCTCATCGAAGGTGAACACCCGGCTTGCGGGAGGCATGGGTATGCCGATCTCCCCGGCTTCCCATGCAAGGCGCGCCTTGTACTCGAAGTAGTTCTGAACGATCTTGGAGTTCTGCAGGAGGCGGCACTTCGTGGGGTGGGCAAACAGGAACTCGTGGATCGCTGGTGAGGGGGCGAAGGGCACGAAACAGATATCCCCATCGAGCCCGTTCACGTAAGCCGCTATCTCCTCGCCGTAATCATAGAAAAAGTTTCTATGAAAATCGGTGCTGTTGTTGAGGCGAACGCCGTTTAACTTTTCGTACGAGAAGACCTTCGTGCCCCACTCCCCCTCTATGTACTTTTCGACTTCCTCGCCATAGTAGAGGGCGATGATCACCGAGACCGGCATGAAGTGATGGAACATGTGCGCCCCGATGGGCCCGAGACCGTGATAAACAAGGGACCGGTCCCTGAACCAGCCGGCCTTCGCCGATCTTTTTTTTAGCGCTGTGAGGCTCTCAAGAGGACCGGTCATTATTTCGTACCTCGTATTGCGTGATGTGTATATCGTACTTGCTTAAATGTTTAAAGATACTAAATTTTACTCTAAAGACCGACTTGCGCGCTATCTTTTTAGATTGCCGCGCCCCCGTCCCGAAAGCATTTCGGGATCGGGGGCGCGCAATGACAGCATTCAGCATTATCGGAGAGCCTCTGAAGGGTGCGGCTACCTTATGATTCCAACATCGTTTAATGACTCAGAACCACACAAGATATAAGAGAGCCATTCTTTATATCGTATTACGTGTTGCGATTTTAAAAACATTACGCAGTACGAATTATTGGCCGTCGAGGATCTTCCTTACCTTCAGGGCAAGGCTGTTAGGATCAAAGGGCTTCTGGATGAAGTCATTAACTCCTTTCTCGAGCAATCGCTGGGTTACAGTATCAAGTGAATAGCCCGTGCACAGGATTACCGACAGATCGCGGAGCCGGCTCATCGAGGGCGTCGGCCTGGGATTGAGCCTGGCAAGAGAGATAGTCCGTGCCCACAGAGGCGACCTCGTGTTGGAAGACAGCCGGGAGGGATGGGTCACCTTCACAATGATCCTCCCATAGGCCCTGCAGCTTTGCCCCGGGTTCCTGCCTTTTTTATACTCAGTGTTTCCCGATGCGCAGTTCAGCTTCCTTCAGCTTGCTGAAAAATCTTCCCCTCTGCATCTGGAAGTTCCACTTCTTTAAAACCTTCGAGCCCATAATCCTGTAAAAGTAATTGCGCCACCTCCTGTACCATCTCCTCCAGCCGGACTTGATGCTGAAAACGTACAGCAACAGGTAGGGAAACGATAAAATATTGAGGAGGAACAGGAAGAGATACCGCAGGTGGTAGAAGTGGCCCATTACTTTTTGCCCCGCAAACTGCATCTCCTCGGCGGTGAGAGGGGGATCCGGTTCGAAAAGGGGAAAACTCGCGTCGTAATACTCCCAGCCCAGATTCTCGCGCGGGTAAATCCTGTTCTGGCGCGCGAGCCGCTCCCGCAAGGCCGTGCCGGGCAGCGGAACGGGCAGTACCATCTGGATAGTATCGATCCGCGCCTTTTTTATGAACCTCCTGTAGTGCTTTACTCTCTCCTCGGCAGACATATTGAAGCCAACACCTTCTCTCATCGGATAGGCAAAGATAAACATGCCGTGCACGTAGAATCCGAAGCGGTGGAAGGTTCTGGTTAGCCCCAGCATCTCTTCCGGTTTCAGGCTTTTATTCATGGCCTTCAGCTCTTCCGCTATCGGGGACTCAAACCCGATAGCTAAAAAGGTGATGCCCGCATTCCTCATCGCTTTAAGCAGCTCCGTATCTTTTGCCTTGTCCAGGCGGATCTGGACGGTGAACTTCAGGCGTTTGCCGATATATTCCTGGTAGTTTTTCAATAAGCTGCACAGCCGCAGCGTCTCATCGCGGTCCTGGCCGAATAGGTCGTCCACGATAAGGAATTGCCGCCCCCCCATTGTCTCCACGATTCTGCTGACCTGCTCTACCAGCCTGTCGGCGGATGCGTACCGGGGCTTTCCCTTGACCGCACAAAACTCGCAGTTCATTCCGCAGCCGCGCACCCTTCCCACGGGAAAGAGCAAAATCCTGGCATACCTCAACAGGGAGAAATCGGGCATAGGCAACGCATCGAGATCCTGTATTGGCGGGCGCGCGGGAGTACGGATTACCTCTCCATCCGCCTCGTACGCTATACCGGTGATTAAAGAAAGATCGTCCCCCTTCCTGAAAGCGCACAGGAGTTCTTTTATAGCTTCTTCTCCCTCTCCCAGCACGATGCAGTCGATGTCCGACGATAATGCTTCCGGTATTGTCTCATCCACAAAATGCTGGCCGCCCGCGACGGTTATAACCCCCCTGCTCTTGTAGAAGCGCGCTATATCATACACCCGCGGAATTGTGCTCGTGAGACCCCCGTAAAATCCCACGACGTCCGCCGGGCGGAGCTCCTGAAGCAGCTCATGATCCACCCCGCCGGAAGCGCTCAAAGGACCGAACCTGCGAAGATTGTTCTCATCAATGACCTCTACCTCCCACCCCTCTACCTCACGGGCCGAGCTGGCCACGCAAACAGCTCCCAGGGAGGTTGTCCTATCGGCAAAATATGAGTACACGTTGAATGCCGGGTAGACAGGAATGACTATGCGCAGTAAATACCGCTTCTTGGGAGGCAGTGTATATTTCATCTTCTTGTCATTCTCTCTTCAATCAACGGCCGCCTTTTACGGAAAGATTCGGGATGGATATCAAGGGCCGGCGATCCGCGGACGATTCAGTTAAAACCTATTTCGCTCCATTATACAGGGAACCGGTGCTTGCAGAAGGATTATCCCCCGCCCGGCTACATACCCAGCTTAACAAACTAAGAGCCCACTTGCACCCCTACTTGCACCCCCGGGGTGCAAGTAGGGGTGCAAGTGGGCTGGGGTGCAAGTGGGCTCTCGAGACATTTGTGTAAGGAACCTTTTAACGGGTGGTAATCACTTTAAACCTTTATATGATTATCAGACCTGCGCTATGGAACTATTAAAGTCCATAGCGCAGGTCTGACCCCACTACTTCTCCTGGTGCCTGAAGATTTCTGTGCGGAAGAACGTTACCAGAGCCTGCCGTCGGATGTATTCCTTAGCCTGATGGGGGATCAGAGACTTCGGGGGCCAGCGCAACAGGGACATTTCATACTCCATCAAGCCTCCATACGCGTCGTTCAGGTACCAGGAGTACATCAACCCGAACAGCAAGCCGGGAGGCAGGAACCCCTCATTATTATTGATGGCAAGCCGGTAGATCATCGGGCTGGTTTCATCCGGCACCATCCGGGCCAGTTTTAAGTAATCATGAAGCTGCCGGTCGGATAGAAAACTTTCTCTCTTCCCTGCAGGTCCAAGCCGGATTTCGTAAAAGCGTGCTTCTTTTCTTTCGGCGAAAGGACTGTCCATCCAGCGTCGAGACTCTATATAATTTCCCAGGAGTGACTCGCCCAGGGCAATCAGCAGGTCTTCGCGCAGTTGTTTCGGGTTTCCGATCAACTGCCTGTGGATTTTCAAGTACCGGTCAGCCGGATCGTAATAGCCTAGTACGTTGTCCCACTCGGTACTGCGGTTCCAGTCTCTTGCAGATACAACCCGCGCGCCGCAAAAAAAACGGAGGTGGGAAGGAAGGATATCCCGGTTTTCCCAGGCAAGGTCAATCATTACGGACTTGAGCGATTGCTGCTGGAAGTCCTTTTCGGCCAGCTCCTCGCTAATTGTAGCAAGGTATTCGCATAGCAGCGGCCTGCGCTGCAGGCGCCGGCTATGCGGAAGAGACAACAGCCCCGAATCACGGCGGAGGGATCTTTGTTCTTTGACTTGGCGGCGGTGGGATCTTTCTCTCAAACCCCAGTTGGAATTCTTCGCGAATAAGAGCGTCCGGATCGCCAGGGCGAAATACTCGGCGTCGTGATGAATTACCGGAGTGTGTTCCAGTTGCTCCAGGGAGAAGAGGATTGCTTCAACCGATTGGAACCCCATCGCTTCCACCCGGTTCCGGTCGAGGTGGATCGGCATTTTCCCTTCCAGCGCGTAATTGCGCAGGATATCGCCGGGCATATGTTCCAGATTGGCGCTTAAGACTACGTGAAACAAATCTCTCACCCCGCCGGTAACATTGCGGTTATATGCATCGATCATGTCTGAGACCAAGAACCCGCGGCCTTCGTTCCCGGGAGAAATATCCGTCTCGCCCTCCTGTATCCAAAAATTAGCCGCCAGGATCTTCAGAGCTTTCCGATTGGACCGGATGGCTCCGATAATCGGCCGTAGTTGCAACAGGGGAATTATGCTCGTGTATAAACTTCCCGGAGCATAAATGATTAAATCGGCTTTGCGGATGGCACGGACAACGGAGACACTTACCGAAGGATCGTCCGAAAACTCGACAACAAGCCTTTCGACAGGGAAACCGCGCCTGGCCAGGGACGACTTCATCTGACCGTAGACTTCCACCCCGTTGCCATAGCGGAACTTTAACTGTCCCGGTGTAGACGTAGCCGCGTGAAGATGGCCGGGCGTTACACCTATCAGCCTGGCGACCTCGTCAAGGCCGGCCCGGATCGCGCCCAGGCCGGCCGGCCGGTCCGTCCGTCCGCCGTTCGCCCTGAATATCGCCGCTGTCAGAATAAGATTTCCCAAACAGTGACCGGAAGGGTTGACAGTCGGTCCCTGGCCGCCAGGGGAAAGATAGGCGCCCAATGCACGGAAAGAGGAGGCAAGTGGAGAGGGACATTTCTTGCGGAGCCTCTCCGGCGCGGCAAGAAGCGGGTTTTTCAGGATTCTGAGGCTGCCCGTTTTTTCAGGGAAACGATAGTTAAATATCCGCTGGACCAGTAGGACCACGTCGCGCACTTGTTTTTCTGTCATCCTGTAGGTGCGCTGTAAATTCCGGGAGAGGATCAGTGAAAGACACGATTTGCGCAGGTCTCCGATCCCGATCATGGGCAGGCATTTAAGTAGCCGTCCCGTCGAACCGCCGTCATCGGTAGTTACGACCACCGCATCCAGTCGGGGAAACTCTTCCTTAAGGCCGACGAAGGGCCGGTCCGGCCACGCGACTGCCTGGGAATTGCCGCCAACCACGGTGGATAGCCCCGTCCCTCCCCCCAGGACCACAACCCTGGTTTTTCTTGTGTCGAAGCTTAAGACCTCCCGGGACAGATCCTGCTCGCGGCCTCTTGTGCCCGGGCCAATTGCGTAGCCTTTCAGGACGGCTCTAACCAGGTGTTCCACCCGTCTGCCGTGCGGGCCGCCCCGCCTGCGAGCTCCGGACGGCATTTTCAAAGACCCCTTAAGTCCACGCCCTGTTTTCATGAAGAAGCATTGTACTCCATGGCGTGGAACTGAATCAATTAGCAAGATACTGGCAATTATTAAGTGCTCTCCAGCAACTTCGTGATAAACTTAAATTAAAATGAAGGCCGACCAAAAGCTCATAGC
>JAVCDC010000079.1 GCA_030765135.1 Candidatus Tritonobacter lacicola
TAATTTTATATTTTCTGCCTCTTTGTGGTTCCCTTAGCATTCTTTTCTAATGGCTGCGCACTTCGTGCTTGCCCCTTCGGGGCTCCCTTTGGTCGCAGTCTCGGCTGCGCCTCGGCACGTGAAAATTCGTGTAATTCGTGGACACATTATTTGTTGTTTTCGTATTTCCATACTTCCATGTTTTCACTTTTCCAAGTTTTCTTTTCCCCCGTTCAACGTCTTCTCTGTATCTAATCCGTCAAATCCGTATAATCCGTGGTTTGCTTCTTCTTCCAAGTTTCAAGTTTCAAGCCTCGATAATTAAAAATTGGTTATTTTGGTCATTGGTTATTCGTCTGTATCCCGCATCGTGTTTCTTGTGTCTTGTATCTTGTTTCTTTTTCCCCTCTATATACCATGTATTACATTGCTGTAATTTAATGGATTGCCAAACGGCAATAGTTTCATAATTATTTGGGGTGCAAATAATTATATGTTATATCGAGCTATTCATTGCCATTTATCAATATTGTCTTAATATATCCCTTCCAGCCTGCGGTATTTTTTCTCCCCGTACATTGCACATAATAATTTACCGTGCAATAGGTTACTACGAAGTCCAATATTTTATTTTGTTATACTCTCCTCCTGGCACGGATTTCGCTTATTAACGGGTTGAGCCCTGGAATCAAGTCAGGTGGAGAAGATGAAAGGAAGGATAGAAAAAAGCGCTGGTTTTACCCTCGTTGAGATCGTATTCGCCATTCTGATTGCTGGCACGGCATTTGCCGGCCTCGCGTTGGCTTTCTCAACGGGCATGGCATCGATTAAAGCCACGCGGGAAACGTCCATTGCAATACTGGCTGCTCAACAGGAAATAGAGAACATGAGAAACACCCCTTTTAACGCCATTCAAACACACAGCTTTTCCGTCCCACCTCTGGATACAGACGGCACAGTAGTGGCGGAGTTACTTGAAGCCGATATGAAAAAGGTAAGCGTAAATGTTTCGTGGACGTCCGG
Organism: Candidatus Tritonobacter lacicola; assembly: GCA_030765135.1. Lineage (GTDB taxonomy): Bacteria > Auribacterota > Tritonobacteria > Tritonobacterales > Tritonobacteraceae > Tritonobacter > Tritonobacter lacicola. The sequence goes on from JAVCDC010000079.1 coordinate 1,003, forward strand.
CTCCGGAAGAGGCATGTCCAAAGACCTGCTTACGGTTATCACCAGGAATGGAATCAACCGACAATGAGATTAAAGCCATGAGATACGGAGTGCGCACGATGAAGGCTGCGGGAAGGCCGGGACGCAGGGGAGGCTTCACGCTTGTGGAGGTGCTGGTGGCCTCTTCCCTGGCGGCAGTTGCAGCCGGTGTAATATTTTCCGGTTTTATCAGCATGCAGAAGAACTTCATCGCGGGGAATTCGTATATCGATATTCACAGGGACGCGAGGATGGCAATGGATTGGCTGGCCAAAGATATCCGGTGGGCAATCGAGCTGGAGCCGAGCCATGGGGCCTATGCCACATCGAATAATTGCATCGTCCTGCGGGTTCCCTCTGTTGATTCCGCGGGCAACGTCATCGACGTGGAAAACGACCACGATTTCATCATCTTCAAGCTGAAGGCCGGGTCCCCGACCGAACTTGAGAGAATTGTGGACGCTAAAGACGGCGTGAGCGGCCGGATAGACGAAATCAGGACCGTCGCCGACAACATCGATTCGCTGGAGTTCAGCTACAACGGGACGGAGCTGTACTCTGTCGGAAACTTCAACGCGGTGACCCACTTAGACATTGTTCTCACCACAAGCACAACGGTGACGGGCGTCGAATTGACTGACACCTTGAGCACCACAACGAAGCTCAGAAACAAGGAGTAGAGGAAAATGAACGATCCCGCGCACAGAAAGAATGAAAGAGGAAGCGCTCTCATCGCAGCTCTCATATCAAGCTCCCTATTATTCATCACGTCTGCCAGCTACCTGCTGATGGTCTCAAGCGAGTACAGACTGAATCATCGATCCTATAAAAGCGCCGTTGCCATTAACCTGGCCGAGGGGGGCGTCGATTATGCTGTCCAGGCGCTGGAGTCTGGGGTGCTCTCCAATTGGTCGGGAACCAACACTAAAACGAAAACGCTTTACTCGCTGCAGACGGCGGGTGGTAACAATATGGGAGATGTCAGCATTGAGGTCACCGACCACGATGGAGATAACCCGATAGTTAAAAGCACGGGCCACGTTCCCGGCATTGCCGCCTCCGGGAGTATGAGCAGGACAGTGAAGGTCAGGCTTGCTCCCCGTATGACCCGGCCGTTTGACGACGGGGTGATGTTCGGTGACGCATCGATCTGGGATGTGGGGAGCGGCTATACGGACAGCTATGATTCCAGGATCGGCTTGTACGGTGGTGACAACGTGGGCTCGAACGGACATGTGGCCACCAACGGCAACGCCGCGGGAGCCGTGGACCTACGCGGCAGCGTGAAAATAAACGGCAATGTCATCACGGGCCCGCAAGGTACGGTCTGGGGCGCGGAGCACGTTACCGGCACGATAAGCAACGATATGGCAAAGGAGTTGCCCGAGGTAGAGGTACCTCCCGACCTGGCTGCCCTCGGGTACTGGGAGGAATTCGGGCTGCTCACCATCACCGGTGATACCTCCTACACCCTCGAACCAGGCAACTACAAGTTCAAGCAGATAAAGATGACCGCGGGAACGGCGTTAACGATCAAGGGCCCGTCCCGGATCTACATAACAGGCTATCTGGGCACGACACTCTATCAGGTGGGAACCACCAATCTAATCTGCGACGGCCAGGTCACTTTTTACATGGACGATGATATCAAACTCGCCGGGAGCGGATCGACAAATATCAACGGGATTCCCTCCGAGTGCCTGATCCTGGGGGCCCAGGGCTGCGAGGACATAGATATCACGGGAAGCCGCGCCATGTGGGCTGCCGTCTACGCCCCCAACGCGAAAATCGATGTGGGGGGAAGCAATAACATTTACGGCGCGTTTGTCGGCAGGAAGATTGACCTGCACGGCACCACGGACTATCACTACGACGAGGCCCTGGCGGAGGCCGGGATTCCCGTCCCTTCGAGCTACGAGGTAGCATACTGGCAAGAGAAGGAATAGCCATCCGGTTACTCCGGTCCCCGCGCCTTTTCGATTTGTTGATACTCCTTCAGGGCTTTCTCGTATGATTGCCCAGCCTTATATGTAAAAGCCCGCCTGTTGAATTATACAATTTTATCCTGCAGCATTGACAAACACCTTAAAAATATGCTATAATAAGTAATAGAAAAACATCCATACATAGGGCGTGGTTCGATAAAGGCAAACTCAGGGTAACCTGGGGGCGGGTAATTTCCTGACAGTCTGCCCGAGAAAAGGGTGGAATTGTCGCAAAGCCCACGGATCCTAATACAAGGGGATTTCCCCTTCGAAGGATGGCCGGGCTGCCGAAGGCCGTGAAAGGCGGGCAATCCTTCATGAAGGGATCGCACCGCTTTTTTGAGGTGAGTACTATAGCTGCAGGGACAGGGATAGTAACTATGAATGATAAACACAAAGGCGGATTCACTCTTATCGAGATCGTATTCTCTATTCTGATTGCTGGCACGGCATTTGCCGGCCTCGCGTTGGCTTTCTCAACGGGCATGGCATCGATTAAAGCCACGCGGGAAACGTCCATTGCAATACATGCTGCTCAACAGGAAATAGAGAACATGAGAAATACCTCTTTTGACGCCATTCAAACACACGGCTTTTCCATCCCACCTCTGGATACGGACGGCGCAGTGGTGGCGGAGTTACTTGAAGCCGATATGAAAAAGGTGAGCATCAATATCCCGTGGACGTCCGGTTCCGGAAGAGTCATGTCTAAAGACTTCCTGACGGTTATCACCAGGAATGGAATCAACCGACAATGAGATTAAAGCCAAGAGATATGGAGCGAGCACGATGAAGGCCGCGGGAAAGCCGGGACGACGGGAGGGTTTCACGCTTGTGGAGGTGCTGGTGGCCTCTTCCCTGGCGGTAGTTGCAGTCGGTGTAGTATTTTCCGGTTTTATCGGCATGCAGGATAACTTCATAACGGGCAATTCATATATCAATATTCACAAGGATGCGAGGATGGCAATGGATTGGCTGGCCAAAGATATCCGGTGGGCAATTGAGCTGGAGCCGAGCCATGGGGCCTATGCTACATCGAATAATTGCATCGTTCTCCGGGTTCCCTCGATAGATTCGGTGGGCAACGTCATTGATGTCGACAACGACCACGATTTAATCATCTACAATCTAACGGGCGATACGCCCCCTAAACTGGAACGGATTGTTGATGCTAAAGACGGCGTGAGCAGCAGGATAGACGAAATCAGGACCGTCGCCGACAACATCGATTCGCTGGAGTTCAGCTACAACGGGACGGGGCTGTACTCTGTCGGAAACTTCAACGCGGTGACCCACTTAGACATTGTTCTCACCACAAGCACAACAGTGACGGGCGTCGAATTGACTGACACCTTGAGCACCACAACGAAGTTCAGAAACCGGGGGTAAAGGAGAAGTGAATGCTCTTAAAAATGGAAAGAATGCGGAGGGAAGCGCTTTTATCTCGGCGCTCATATTCAGCTCTCTCCTCTTTGTCACGGCTGCAAGCTTCCTGCTGATGATTTCAAGCGAGTACAAGTTAACCGACCGCTCCTACCGCGACGCCGTCGCCATGAACCTGGCCGAGGGCGGTGTCGATTACGCCATACAGGCATTGGAGTCCGGGGACATCTCCAACTGGTCCGGTGCGAACCCGAAGACGAAGACGCTCTACTCCATGCAAACAGCGGGAGGGAAAGCCCTGGGAGACGTCTACGTCGAGGTATTCGACCCCCAGGTGCAACACCCCATCATAATGTCCGCCGGGTACGTTCCGGACATGGCGCATCCCGCCCTCTTGGACAGAACGGTAAGAGTCAGGTTGAATCCCGGCGTCACAGTCCCCTTCTCGGCAGTGTTCATTGGCGACGAACACCTCAAGGTCGCGGGAAGCGACATCACCGACAGCTACGATTCCAGGTTGGGGGAATACGGCGGCGAGAATGTCGGCTCAAACGGCGACGTCCTCACGAACGGAAACACTCCCGGCGCCATGGAAATACTGGGCGCTGTCCTTATAAACGGCGATGCCGCCACTGGGCCGGGGGGCACGGTAACGGGAGGCGGGACCATTACAGGCACGATAACCGCAGATTGCGCCATGGAGTTACAGCCACCCGAGGTGCCTCCCCCCCTTGCAAGCCTCGGGTACTGGGAAGGCTCAGGATTACTGAGCCTTACGGGGAACAGCACCTACACTCTCGACCCCGGTGATTACAAGTTCAGAAGAATAAAGCTTGCGGGTAACAACGTGAAATTGACGATCAACGGCCCGGCCCGGATTTACCTGACCGGCTATCAAGGCAATAGCATATTTCAGACGGGTGGCGAGATAGCCTGTAACGGCGATGTCGTCTTCTACGTGGACGACAGGGTGAAATTGTCGGGAAACGGTATAACGAATAGTTCGCTGCTCCCTCAAGAGTGCCTGATATTCGGAACGGCAGGCTGTGTTGATGTTGACATATCAGGAAACGCCGCTCTTTACGGCGCTATCTATACTCCCGAAGCTGATATCCATTTGCGCGGAAACAGCGATGGGTTTGGAGCTTTCGTCGGAAAGACCCTAGCCTGTACCGGAAACGGAAACTACCACTACGATGAGGCACTGAGTGAACTGGAGATTGCGGCCTCCGGCTACTCGGTGGACCACTGGCAGGAGAAGGAATAGCCCTCCGGTTACTCCGGTCCCCGCGCCTTTTCGATTTTTTCGGAAAGCCCGGCGGCAAGCTCCTCGTTTATCTTTTCAAGTATCCGCTTCTGCTCCAGTGCGGCTTTCATCTCTCCCCTGGCAATGTAGCAAATGCCCAGCCCGAAATAAGCCTCCCCCGCCGTCGGATCTATCTCCATCGATTTCTTATATTCCGCGATGGAAAAAAAATAACTCCCCACTTCGTAATACGCCTTCCCGAGCAATCTGTGGCCAAGCGCGTTTTCCGGGTTTATCCGGAGCGATTCTTCATACTCCTCGATCGCCAGGTCATATCTTCCCTGCTCGCAGTACAGATTTGCAAGGGACTCCCGCTGACCCCAGTTACCGGGGTTTCTCTTCAGTATCTCTTCAATCTCGGCTATAGCCTGATCCAGCATTCCCACTTTGTAGTACATTGCTCCCAGGTGGCTCCGGGTCACACTATCTTCGGGATGGATTTTTACGATTTCTTGATACTCCTTCATGGCTTTCTCGTATGATTGCCCAGCCTCATATGCAAAAGCCCGCCTGGTGTGATACTCCTTGGGATCAAACCCTTCCATCGCCCTCTCATACGGGCCCGCAGGCTTTTTTTTATCCTCTGCGTCATTCCTCCTCCTGGAAAGTATGTGAATAACGTAGAAAGTAGTAAAAACAATTATAACCGCTATTAATAGTCTTCTCCAGTTCATGCCGCTACCCACGGGATATAATATATTCATTGTTTCCCTTTATCAAGGTGGGCATGAAACAGGCCGAAATAGGGCTGCACGGCCTTGATTTCCCGGTGTCGATATGTGACAATATATATCGATGAAGGGAGGCGATTTTCAAAAGGCAAGCCGGGGAGGGGCCGGTTTTTCAACTCTTCTGCGCCAACTGCAGTTCGCGCTCGCCCTCACGACCATCGTCCCGATCCTGGCAATATCCTACCTGATCTTCCGGTACGCCTCGCCGGCAGTTCTTGCCGGGGAAGGCGTTTGGGGACTAATTCTCGCTGTCGGCGTACTCATGCTGACGGGCACGCGGATGATTTTCCGCCTTATTACCAGGGCCGGCGAAACCGCTGAGGAGAGCAAGTCGGATGATTTCAGCTCGCGCCTGGAGACAATACAGGGTCAGTTAAGCAAGGAGGGACGCTCCATCCGTCACACCGTAGCGGAGGCGACCGCCCTTATAGGTGTTATTCCCCTGCTTGCCCTGGGCTACGTCGTGGTTCGATATGTCATTCCCATCCAGACAACCGAGAACATCGTATTGTTGACCGCTATCGTGTCGATCGTTCTTTTGCTGGGCATCCAGCAGATTCAGCAGTTGACACAACGCATAATAAGGGCGGCGGCGGGCGCCAAGCTCGTCCGGCTGGAGACCGGCATGCCACAAAAGGACTACGGCGCGGACGAAATCGGGAGCCTCTCGACGGATCTGTACCGGATAGCAGGAAAGCTATCCACGCGGGCGGACGAGCTCCAGCAAACAAAGACATTCCTGAGCCACCTATTCGAGTGCTTTCCCCAGCCACTTCTGGCGGTCAGGTCATCCGGCACGATAAGCATGGCGAATCCCATGGCCGCCAGGCTCCTGGGCTATGAAGACGGAGAGCTTCTCGGAATGAATATACTCTCATTCTTCGCGGAACAGGGGTTCGCCGAAAAGCTCCTTGCCGGGAAATGTGAAGCGGGCCGTGAAACGACATGGCGCACGAAAGGCGGTGCTCTCGTGCCCGTGGCGCTCTTCAGTGCCGCGCTCTCGCAGGGCGAGCAAGAGCCAAGCCTGGTTCTGGTGGGCACCGACCTCACAGAGCGCAAGCAGCTGGAGGATGAGCTTCAGCACGCCCAGAAGATGGAAGCAGTGGGTCTGCTCGCCGGCGGAATCGCGCACGATTTCAACAATATTCTCACCGTCATCCAGGGGCACGGTTACTTCATCAGGGAGGGACTCGACAGGGGCAACCCGCTGAACGCAGAGCTCGACAACCTGCAGAAGACACTTGAGCGTGCTTCAAGCCTGACATACCAGCTCATCGCCTTCAGCAAAAAACAGCTCCTGAACCCCCGGACTATCAACCTCAACACCGTGATCGAAAGCATGGAAAGCCTGCTCAGCCGCCTTCTGGGGGAGAACATCGAGATAAAAACCGTCTTCTCGCCGGACCTCGACAACGTAAAGGCCGACAAGGGACAGATGGAGCAAATAATCGTCAACCTGGCGGTCAACGCCCAGGACGCGATGCACGGCGGCGGACGGCTCACAATCGAATCGGCCAATACGATTCTCGACGATGCTTACGCCCTGAGGCACCCCAACGTCACGAGCGGCCCTTACGTTATGATCTCCATAACCGACACGGGCTGCGGAATGACGGAGGATATTATAAAAAAGATATTCGATCCCTTTTTCACCACCAAGGAGAGCGGCAAGGGAAGCGGCCTGGGCCTTTCCACCGCGTACGGCATAGTCAAGCAGCACGGGGGACATATCTTCGTTTACAGCGAACCGGGGGAAGGCTCGTCTTTTAAAGTATATCTGCCCCGCGTCGGCGACGAGGTCGAAGCGGCGTATGCAAGCCGGAAGTTTTCCGGGTCGCCCCGGGGCACCGAGACGGTCCTCCTGGTGGAGGACGACGACGGCCTGCTGGACATGAGCAGGCGCGCGCTTGCGGACCACGGCTACAAGGTGCTGGCGGCCGAAAACGGCAAAAAAGCATTGGACATATCGGCCCTGCACGATGGTAATATAGACTTGCTTGTTACGGACGTTGTTATGCCGGAAATGGGAGGGTAATGAAATATCTTTTTCCCGTTATTAACGATATGAAAAGCGCCATCCTGACGATCGCAGCGGCACTCCTCCTGGTCTCCCCGTCCCGGACCGCCCGGGCGAACACAATCGTCGAAGTTGAAAACATCGTTATCATGACGGAATCAGAGGATGACGCCGCGCTGGCGAAGAAGGTCGCGAACCTGGCCATCGCCCATGGTCTGAGCGGCAGCTTCAAGAGCATATTTGTTAATGCCAATAAAGGTGATAAATTTTTTCCTCCCATCATAATCATCAAGCTCTCCGAAAAGGGGCAATCCGTCCCGTCAAGGGAAAGAGAGAAGCTCGACAGGCTGCTGGACGAGGTAACCTTCCTGATGGCAAGGCACTTCAAGGACCGGACCATCGAGGTGTGGATACAGAACAGCGAGCACGAGAACCTCATGAAAGCCGTCTACGATCCGGGAGATAGAAAGGTCGTCAAGAAGGCGCTGGGAACCGCGTCGAATGCCGGGGAGCCCCCCGGTGCCGAAGCGGAGTTACCCCCTCCTGAAAATACGGCCGTTGCCCCTGAAAAAAACCGGGGAGAAGAGGTTGAATAATGGAAGGTATATCCACCGGGGACGTCCTTAAGGGAGTTTCGCTGTTCAGCGAGCTTACGGACGATGAGATCGATCTCATCGTTCCCATCGTCAACGAAAAGGCTTTTAAGCCGGGAGAGACCATCATCGAAGAAGGAAAGCCCGGCAAGAACTTTTACGTTATCGCTGAAGGCATGGTTGAAATCAGGAAACGGATAGAAGACGGCAGGGAGAAGCTGCTTGCCGCGCTCGAGGAGGGAACTTTTTTCGGAGAGATAGCGCTCTTCGACCGCGGGCTCAGGACGGCCTCGGTCAGGGCCCTCGAAGACACCACCATACTTGAAATCGACGGCGACAGGTTCAACGGACTCATCTCCTCGCATCCGGCACCCGGCGTTAAGATACTGCGGGCTATGATGGCGGAGATGGTCTACCGCCTGAGGCGAAGCAACGAGACAATCCGCGACTTCGTCATCTGGGCCATCTACGGCAAAAAAAAATAAAATTTTACGGGCCTGACACCCCGGAAAATTTTATGGATGACCATGCACCGCCACAGTCTCATCGCATTCCTCCTCATCGCGGTTACCCTGGCAGTCTACTGGCCGGTGTGTGGCTACGACTTCGTCCAGTTCGATGATTCGATACATGTTTACGATAATCCCTATCTCAACCCGGTCACGCTTAGCAGCGTACTTCATCTATGGTTGAGTACGCATAAACGCCTGTATATTCCGCTCACATGGTCCGTCTGGGCGATGGCGGCCGGGTATTCCCGGTATGTCTCGGCGGGCGTCCCCGGCGTGGGACTAAATCCCTGCATCTTTCATACGGTCAACCTTACTCTCCATCTGCTCACCGTGTTAGCCGTCTTTGCCATTCTGCGCATGCTTTTGCGCTACTGCGTTCGGGACAGCGGACGGGGGCCGGGTGTCTGCGGCTTCGCCGGAAGCGAGTGGGCTGCGGGTTTTGGTGCCCTGCTTTTTGCACTGCATCCACTCCAGGTTCAAGCCGTCGCCTGGGTTACCGGCATGAAGGACGTACTCAGTGGTTTCCTTTCGATGGTGGCGATGTGGCAGTATATAGCCTATGTCATCGCCTCGTCAGGAGCCGCCGGAAACATTGAGAATAACCACGCTGCACCGGTTCTTAAAAGAAGAGCCCGCCTGCACTACATTGCCGCTTCCGTCGCCTTTATCCTGGCGCTGCTTTCCAAGCCGGTTGCGGTGGCCGTGCTGCCGGCTGCATGGGTGGTTGATTGTTGCGTGTTAGGGAGGCCTGCAAGAAAGGGCGCTGCTGCGCTCATCGGCTGGGCGGCGGCGGCAGCACCGATAGTGCTCCTTGCCAAATTGGCTCAACCGGCTGCCTCCGTTCTGTTTGTTCCCCCGCTATTGAAGCGGTTGCTGGTGGCCGGTGACGCTGTGGCGTTCTATTGTTATAAGCTGTTTTTACCCTTTCGGCTGGGAATCGATTACGGCCGGACGCCGGATTTCGTTCTGCGGCACGGCTGGATTTACCTGACCGGTATCCTGCCATGGGGTGCGGCGGCTTTAATCTGTTTGGGGGCGAATCGCCGGATATGGCTTGCGTCTTTAGCGATTTTCATCGCTGGAATTTTACCCGTATCCGGATTGATACCCGGCGTGTTCTCTAATATATCAACGGTGCAGGACCACTATCTCTACTTTGCGATGCTGGGGCCGGCCCTGGCGCTCGCCTGGTTTCTCTCGCTCCGCCGTGGAGCGTTGACCAGGGTATTCTGCGCGCTGATAGTGGGCTTGCTGGGAATGCTCAGTGTGCTGCAGTGCCGGACGTGGCAGAACAGCATCACCCTGTTCGAGCACGCGCTTGAGGTAAATCCCGACAGTTGGTTCGTTCACACCTCCCTGGGGGTAGTCCTCGTGCGACAGGGGAAGCTTGATGAGGCTATCTTTCAATATCGCGAGGCAATTCGGGTCAAGCCCGGCTTTTCCATGGCTCACTGTAACCTGGGACACGTGTTAGCTGCCCAGGGAAAGTATGACGAAGCCGTTTCACACTACAGGGAAGCGCTGCTGATCACGCCCGATTTTACAAGCGCCCGGAAGGGTCTTCGCTACGCCCTCCGAAAAACAGGCGAAATGTGAATCGTGTAATGGAAAACGTGTAACGTTTCACGTTCAACGTCTTCTCTGTATCTAATCCGTTAAATCAGTATCCGTCAATAAGCCGGATTTTCAATAATCCGCGGTTTGTTATTCGTATTTCGTACAGCGTTCTGCGTACCGCGTGTTTTGTACCCCGCATCTTGTTTCTTGTTTCTCGCATCTTGTTTCTCGTTTCCTGCATCTTGTTTCTTGTCTGCTTTTGTCTATGGTCTTTTAGTTGGTTATTGGTTATTGGATATTGGTCATTGGTTATTCGTCCTTTCATCCCTCGTCCGTCGTCTCTCGTCTTTGGTTATTCGTCCTTTCCTCTTGGTATTCAGTCCTGGAAGAGCATCCGTGCTTCGGCAAGGACCTTTTCGACGACCTCATCGAGCGGCTCGTGAAGGGTGATGCCCGAAGCCTGGACGTGCCCCCCGCCGCCGAAGACGCGCGCGACCTTGTTGACGTCGCTCCCCCGCTTCCCCCGCAGGCTCACCTTGGTTTTTCCGCCGCCGGCATCCCTGAACAGTATCATTACATCCACTCCTTCTATTCCCCTGAGGAAGTTGAGAAAGTAATCGCTGTTGTTCGCTGACGCCCCGGCGGACTCCTGCATCGCCCTTGTGAGCTTCAACCAGGCGAGGCGCCCCCCGCATTCGACGGAGAGGTCTTTCAGGGCAAGGCCGAGCAGCGCGGCCTCGCCCGGCGTGTTGCGCTCGTAAATGGCCTCGTACACATCCTCCGAGTTGACGCCCAGCTCGAGCAGGCGCGCCGCCGCGCGGTGTGTCCGGGGGGTGCTGTTGTTGAACTGGAACGACCTGGTATCCGCCACGATCGCCGTGTAGAGGCAGCGGGCTATCTCGCCGTCTATCTCGAACCCGCAGCACTCGCAGAGCTCGAATATGATCTCCCCCACCGAGCTGGCTGACGGGTCGATGAGATCGATGCCGCCGCAGCCGTCGGTCCCTACATGGTGGTCGATGCATATCACGGGGGCGGGCGATGTCTCCATGGCCCCGCCGGGTGGACCGACCCTTTCGTAAGATGCCGCGTCGAGGATTATAAGCGCCCCGGCCGAGTTTATGGGCCCGTCATGGACACCGGGATCGTACGCCTCGATGATATTGCGGTCGTCCATGAAGGCGTAGACCCGGGGGACTGGCTCGGCATTGACCACCCTCGCCCGCTTGCCGAGCTTCTCCAGGATGCTCCGGACGGCAATCTCCGAGCCGAGGGCGTCCGGGTCCGGATTCACATGGGCGGTGATGACAAAGTCGTCCCTCTCCCGCATGAGCGCCGCGATCTCCCCCATTCTCTCTCTGTACTTGTTCTGATTGTCATTCATAACCTTTACCGGCGCGAATCGGCTTAATTAATAAATATCATGAGGGGATAAGAAGCAAGAAGCAAAGAGGTAAGAATTATTATTCTTTGCGAGAGAACCTTTTGTTTTTTCTTTTCATTGAACATTGAGCGTTGAACATTGAACATTGAACATTCGTCTCTCGTCCGTCGTCCCTCGTCCCTACGGGATGAAGAGGGCCACGGTGGGGTCGAGCGACCGGAAAAAACGCACTCTGACTATTTCCAGCCGTGATTTCTCCTCGTCGCTCAAGCCGAAGACGGCGGCGGCCGCCTCCCTTGCGGGGACAGTGCCGCGGGGAAGAAAGCGGATACGCATATTAGCCGTCACACCCCCGGGCCGGCAATCGTCGATCCGCAGCCGCGCGACAAAGTCCTTCAAGTTCTTCCGCTTGCGTTTCTCGCCCTTGATAATATCTATCCAGAATTCACCCGCGGATTCGAGAGCAGCCATGGCTTCCTCCGCCCTCTCCCGGCCGATGGGGAGATCGATTGCGTGGTCGGCTGCGGCGGCCGAGGCCCCTATCGAGGGCTCGTGTGCATCCAGGAGTGCCCAGCGGGTAATCCTTACCCCGCCGGGTAGGCCGGCGTTTATCGCGTCCGCTGCTTCGGCCGCGCTCATCCATGCCTCAAGGCGCACGTCAACCAGCTCCTGCATTCCCGAGTCGCCAAACGGCAGCGGCGGACCGAACGACACGAGAGGACGCTGCGTGAACCCGCGCGAGTAGCACACCGGCAGCTCCGACCTTCTCACCGCCCTTCCGAACGCCCTGACGAGGTCGAGATGGCCCAGGAATGTGGCGGGATCCACCTTCTCGTACATGAACCTGTAAGTGAACTCGGGAGTGAACATAAGTGTAAGAGGATAGCAGAAAGAGACGAATGTTCAATAACCAATAACCAATGTTCAATGAAGAGACTGAAAACCAAAGACTGTAGACCGTAGACAATAGACCAGAGACCATAGACAAAAACAGACAAGAAACAAGATGCAAGAAAAAAGATGCAGGATGCAGGATGCAAAAAAGAAAGAGTTAAGCGGGGAAAATATAGCCACGAAGACACTAAGGCACGAAGGAAAAATGGAAATATGGAAGTATGGAAATAATGAAACGCAAAAGCGTGAAACGTTGAACATGTAACGTTAAACGAGGAAAAAGAAACAAGGTAGCCGCAGGCTTTAGCCTGCGAGACACACGATTTATCCACGAATTGCAGATTATGAGGTCACCATAACAATTAAGCATGTTTTAAATCCGTATAATCCGTTTAATCCGTGGTTCAGTTTTTAATTCTTTTTTTAACGAAACACGAGATGCGCTTCACGTTTGTTATTGAGTTTCACGCTTCTATAATTGAACATTGAGCGTTGAATATTGAACATTGAACATTCGTCTTTGGTCATTCGTCTTTCCCCTTCTACTCCGTCCGCATGGCCGTCATGCCGGCCGAATCGTTGCCCGAGGGGATCATCCATAGGTCCCTGGCGAGCGGTGTCGGGTTCCTTGAGTCCGCGTCCCAGTAGGACCAGTCGCCTTCAACGGGGCAGTTGTAGTAGTACAGGTTGAGGTCGTTTACTCCCTCCTGTTTCATGATGACCAGCTCATCCTTCCCGTCGAGTGGGTCCATGTCCAGGGGGGTTATGGCGACGGCGTCGTTCCCCTCCGGGATTATCCAGCAATCGCGGGCCAGCGGAGACGGGTTCCGGGAGATGGCGTCCCAGTACGTCCAGTCCCCCGCCACGAGGTTGTTGTAGCAGTAAAGGTTGACGTCGCCGCCCTCTTCCTTCAGGACGACGATCTCGTTGCGCCGGTCTTCGTTTATATCGACGGCCGCTATCCCCAGCGCGGTGTTGCCGGCGGGGATGACCCAGAGGTCCCGGGCGAGCGAGGTCGGGTTGCGGGCGAAGGCGTCCCAGTACGTCCAGTCGCCCGGCACAACGCTGTTGTAGAGGTAGAGGTTGACGTCGCCCGCCTTCTCCTTCTTCATCAGGGCTATGCCGCTTGACGGCCCTCCCTCGATATCAGTTCTGGTCAGGCCTATGGCGTCGTTGCCGGAAGGGATCAGCCACAGGTCGCGCGCGAGGGCGGTGGGGTTCCTCGCGAACGCGTCCCAATAGAGCCAGTCGTCCGGCAGGATGCTGTTGTAGAGGTAGAGGTTGACGTCGCCCGCCCCCTCCTCCTTCAGGACGAGCATCTCGTCCACCTCGTCTCCCGCCACGTTGATCGACGAGATGGCGATGGCATCGTTGCCGGATGGGATCAGCCACAGGTCGCGCGCGAGGGCGGACGGGTTCCTTGAGTCCGCGTCCCAGTAAGTCCAGTCCCCCATCTCCAGCGAGTAATAGTAATAAAGGTTGAGGTCGGTTGCACCGTTACGCTTCATGACTGCGACCTTCTTCGGCACGGACGGCGTGGCCGTCACCGTCGGCGTGTTGGTGATCGTGGGTGTGATAGTGGGCGTCGGCGTTATAGTGGGTGTGGGAGAGAGCGTCGGCGTCTCCGTCGGTGTCTCCGTGGGCTGGGGCGTCGGCGTGCGCGTGATGGTGGGCGTGCGTGTAATGGTCGGCGTGCGTGTGATAGTGGGCGTCCCCGTCCTCGTCGGCGTCGCCGATGGCGTCACCTCCGTGTAATCGACGACGACATAGACCTGCGTACACCGTCCGTAGCCGCCTATTTTGTACACCGGGTCCGTCTGTATCTGAACGCCCGCCCGTAGGTCGTCGAGCTCATTCCACGTCCACGCTGAGCCGGTTATAGGATTCAGCGTGTACTGCTGAGAGAAAGTATACCAACTGTCATTCTCCGACCCCGCCGTCTTCACATCGCCGATATCTTCAGTGCCGCCTGTCTTCAGTGTCGGGAAGAACCGCGCATACGGCAATCCCTTTGCATTATTCCTTGCCCAAAAGTAAACCCTGATATAGTTGATGATTCCGCTGCCCGACGGGTCGTCCAGTCCATAGAGGTCTCTATCGGTCCAGTTGTCGATGACATTCTGGACTATGGTCGCATCCCCGTCGGCTATAATCTCATCCACATTTCGATAGTTGTCGACGATCGGGTCAGGGCTTAAATCAACAAGATGATTAACGTCGGGCCGTATCGTCTCCGTCGCCGCATATGCCCCTGCAAGTGCAAGTAGTGATAACGCAACGACCGCAGCCAAAACAAGCAAAACGTTGTTTAAGTAATTCCTCATCTTCTATTAGTTAACCCTTTACTGCGCAGCAAATAATTATTTTCGCACAGCGTACTGCGTTCTGCGTACAGCGTTCAGAAAAGAGTTGTTTTTATCCCGTCTATTTTTTTTCTTCTTCGCTTCACGCTTCACGAGATACGCTTCACGTTTGTTATTGAGTTTCACGCCTCTATAATTGAACATTGAGCGTTGAATATTGAACATTGAACATTCGTCTTTGGTTATTCGTCTTTTGCCTTCTACTCCATCCGCACGGCTGTTATGCCGGCCGAATCGTTCCCCGAGGGAATTATCCACAGGTCGCGGGCTAGTGGAGACGGGTTGCGGGCAAGGGCGTCCCAGTAAGTCCAGTCCCCCGCCTTTGGGCAGTTGTAGTAGTAGAGATTGACGTCGCCTCCGGCAGTCTTCTTCAGGATGGCGAGGGAGTCCGTCTCTCCGGCATTCACATTGAAAGCAGACACCGCCACGGTGTCGTTGCCGGCGGGAATGATCCAGAGGTCGCGGGCCAGCGGAGAGGGGTTGCGGGCAAGGGCGTCCCAGTAAGTCCAGTCGCCCTCGACCGGGCTCCTGTAGAGGTAGAGGTTGACGTCGCCCGCCCCTTCCTTTTTGAGTATGGCAAGCTCCTTCGTGTTGTCGCCATCGATGTCGATGGCCGTCAGCCCAACGGCGTCGTTGCCGGCGGGAATTATCCAGAAGTCGCGCGCGAGGGCGGTGGGGTTCCTCGCATCGGCGTCCCAGTAGGACCAGTCACCCTCGACCGGGCTTCTGTAGATGTATAGGTTCACGTCGCCGGCGCCCTCCTTTTTAAGGATAGCAAGTTCGTCCGGGCTGTCTCCCGTGATATCTATTGCCGCGATGCCTATGGCATCGTTGCCGGAGGGAATTATCCAGAAGTCGCGGGCAAGGGGCGAGGGGTTGCGGGCCGCTGCGTCCCAGTAGGACCAGTCCCACCTGGCGAGGCTGCTGTAGATGTAGAGGTTCACGTCGGCGAACGCCTCTTTTTTAAGGACAACCAGCTCGTCCCCGGTGTCGCCCATCAACCCGGTGGCCGTGAGGCCGACTGCGTCGTTCCCGGAAGGGATGACCCATAAGTCCCTGGCAATGGGGCAAGGATTCCGGTCCTTGGCATCGTCGTATGTCATGTCGCCGGGGCGAAGGGAGTTGTAATAATACAGGTTGAGGTCCCCCGCCCCTTCCCGCTTAACGATGGCGAGCCTGGCGGTCTCCTCCCTGTACACGGCGTACACCCTTCCATCGTCCGAACCCACGATGAGGCTGCCGTCACCCGAGATGGAAGGTGATGACTGCACGCTGCCGCCCGTAACATAGCTCCATCTGAGTCCTCCCCCAACGTTCACCGCGTACAGCCTGTTATCGTCCGACCCGAAGTAGAGCCTCCTTTCCGCGCAGATTGCCGGGGAGGAATAGGATATGGTCCCTCCTGCCGCGTAACTCCACATCATCGAGCCGGAAGAGCTCACGGCGTACAGTTTCCCGTCGCCTGATCCCGCGTAGATGTTGCCGTTCTCATCGATAGCGGGCGATGAGGAGACGGAGCTTCCCGTGCCGTAGCTCCAGTTCAGCGCCCCGCCGTAGTTGAGGGAATAGAGATTGCCGTCATCGGAGCCCGCATACACGTCCATTCCGGTTGACGTCGAGGGGGACGACAGGATGACGTCCCCGCAGACGTAGCTCCAGATCAAGCCGCCCGCCGGCGTCAGGGCGTAGAGGCGGTGGTCTTCCGAGCCGAAGTATATCTCCCCGTAGTAGCCCAGCGCGGGCGATGAGGATATATAGTCCCCCGACGAGTAGGTCCAGCCGAGCGAGCCGTCGCTGTTGATGGCGTAGAGGTTGCCGTCGTTTGAGCCGAAGTACAGCTCGTCGCTGCCGCCGGTGAGGGGGGCGGAGCGGACATAGTCGGCGTTGTAGCTCCACGAGAGGGAGCCGTTGGAGTTCAGGCGGTAGAAGCTCCCCGGATTGAGGCTCCCCACGTAGACCTCGCTGTCGGCGCCGAGGGACGGCGAGGAGCGAATGTCATACCCGGTATCGTATGTCCAGCCGAGCGAGCCGTCGCTGTTGATGGCGTAGAGGTTTCCGTCATGGGAGCCGATAAAGACCCTGTCATCGCTCCCGACCGAGGGCGACGAGGTGACGGTACCACCCGTGTCGTAGCTCCATTTCAATATGGATGAGGAGGGACCGGCTGTGTTCGACATGCCAGTGTGCTCGGGGTTCCGGCGGAACATGGGCCAGGGGAATGACAGGGCTGTGCCGCCCCCGTATATTTCTATGCCCCACCCGTTGAGTGTGCCCGTATTGTTCGGGGCGTTGTCCGATACCCACAGGCGCCACGTTCCCTTGCAGCTTTCCCCATCGAAGTCGCTCATCTGACCCGGGCCGTCGGGCGTTGTCTCCCTGTCGTACCAGGCAGACGTCCAGGAGGCGCTCAAGCCGGTGCGGTTGTGGAGCCTCACTGTCGTCGAGGCCGGGCTCCTCAACTCCACTATGAGGTCCCCTATCCAGTCGTGTGTTATGTCAACGTACACGTTCATGCCGTCCAGCCGTACGTTCGAAGTTATCATCAGGTAGCTCTCCACGCCGGATGGATCATTGTCCGGTATCCGGAGGTCCGGGTGCTCGTCCTTCTCGAAGTACGGCCACGTGGGTGTAGGAGTGGACGTGCCGGCCGGTGTGGGCGAAAGCGACGGCGTGGGTGTCGGTCCCGTGGACGTCGGCGTGGGCGTTGAGAAACTGATATCCAGGCATTGCCACAAGAAGCTGTATTCCCACCCGCCGGCGCAGAGCTGGCAGTCGTAGTTCATGTTCATATCCAGACGGAAGAGGCCGTTCGGCCGCCCCGTCGTGGTCCCCCAGCTATTGAGCATGACCCAGTAGCTGTTCAGCGGGTCATCGTCGTTATAGCCGACGCACAGCACGGCGTGGCCCGCGCCGCCGGCGTCCGCGTACTTGTTGCACGAGAAATCGGGGTTCCAGACCACGTCCTCACCGCTGTTAGCCCAAAAGTTAGTAAAATTATCCCAGTCGCTTTCAGTTGCCACGAAGAAACCGAACCAGACCGCCTTGTTCTGGTCCAGGACGTTTTTTATGTTGTTTATCGCCGTTGCCTGGCCCACGCCGTGTGTCTCGATTGTCTCCTCCACGATGGTGTCGATGTGGTAATAGGGAGAGGTCGCAATCGAAGCGCAGGACGTGTCGCAGGACGCGTCCCCGTCCTGCCAGTCCGCGTTTGTATTGGACCAGGGGACGGCGCGCCGGGTGGCCGAGTAGAAGTCCGCAAAGTCGTACAACCATCCCCCCTCGCAGCAGGTCTTGCCGATCGTCCCGTACTCGCACGAGTTGATGTACTGGACGGAGAGGCGGTCGAGCGTCCCCGCCTGGAAGTCGAGGGCGATTTCCAGGCACCCCGTTCCGGCCCACGCCCAGCAGTTACCGCAGTAGCCCTGGTTTCGCTCGGAGGGGGTGTACTGGAGATGGCTCAGGAGGTCCACCGATGCACGGCGGGGCTTGATATTCGGGTCTATATAGGCCCGGGGCGCATCCTCGTAGCTCCGGATCCACTCGCGTAGGGTCGCGGGGTCGGGCCGCATCGGAGGATGATACTCCTGCGCCTGGACCATAACGGATAGGATAAAGATCAAAAAAACGGATATGAGCAGGCTTCTTCTCATTTTACCGAGAACGGAATACGTCCCTAGTGAATCGTCGTTTGTGAATCGTGAATGGTGCATCGTATCTCGTACTGCGTACAGCGTTCAGAAAAACAATCCGTTAAATCAGTATCCGTCAATAAGCCGGTTTTTCAATAATCCGCGGCTTGTTTCTTCTTCCAAGTTTCGAGCCTCAATAATTCGTCGTTCGTAATTCGTGAAAAACTTGTGCTGAGCGTTGTCGAAGTATTAGTGAAATTCGTGGATAAGTTGTTTGTTGTTTCTATTCCTTCATGTTCTTAACGTCTGCACCTGCTTCCATATAGAGGAAGACAGAAAATATTAACAGATAGAATCAGACAGGATTTACAGGATTCACAGGATAAAACATCCTGTTTATCGTGCCTGCCCCGATTTATCGGGGTTATCCCGTCTAATTTTTTTCTATTGTTTCTTATTCTTTGCGTTCTTAGCGCCTTTGCGGTTCATTATTCGTATCTCGTCGGTCGTACTTCGTACATCGTATTGGTTCCCTTAGCTTTTTTCTATTCGTGTAAATTAGTGAAATTCGTGGACACTTTTTTTCTTTCAGGTTATTTCTATTCTTTGCGTTCTTGGCGCCTTTGCGAGAGAACCTTCCTGTTTCCCCATTCTTCTATATCCTGTCAATCCTGTTATCCTGTCTAATTTCTTTTATTTATTCCCCATTCTTCTTTTCTGGGTGTCCTGTCACTCTATTCGAGTTTCAAGTTTCCAGTTTCACGCCTCTATAATTGGAAATTGGTTATTGGTTATTCGTCCTTTCCTCCCTCGTCTCTCGTCTTTCGTTTTCTCAGTGCCTTCAGTGTCGTTAGTGGTGTATATATTTTTTTCTTCGCTTCACGCTTCACGAGATACGCTTCACGTTTGTTATTGAGTTTCACGCCTCTATAATTGAGCGTTGAACATTGAACATTGAACATTCGTCTTTGGTCATTCGTCTTTCCCCTTTCCCCTTCTACTTCGTCCTGACGGCGCCTATGCCGGCTGCGGTGTTGCCTATCGGTATGAGCCAAAGGTCCCTGGCGAGCGGTGTCGGGTTGCGGGCGAAGGCGTCCCAGTATGTCCAGTCGCCGGGAACGAGTGAGTTGTAGAAGTAGAGGTTCAGGTCGCCGACGCCCTCCTGTTTCAGGATGCCGAGCTCGTCGGTCCCGTCAAGGTTCATGTCGATGGCGATGATCCCCACGGCGTCGTTGCCCGTCGGGAGAAGCCACAGGTCCCGCGCGAGGGGTGAGGGGTTCCTCGCTATCGCGTCCCAGTAGGTCCAGTCGCCGGGACGGGGCAGGTTGTAGAAGTAGAGGTTGACGTCGCCCGCCCCCTCCTTTTTCAGCATCGCCAGCTCCTTCCGGCTGTCGTTGTTTATGTCCATCGTCGTCATGCCGATAGCGTCATTGCCCACAGGTATCACCCACAGGTCCCTGGCGAGCGGTGTCGGGTTCCTGGAGTATGCGTCCCAGTACACCCAGTCTCCGGGGACGAGGGAATTATAGACGTATAGATTGGTGTCCCCCACCCCCTCCTTCTTGAGGATCGCGATCTCGTCGTTGCCGTCGGCGTCGATGTCTAGCGTCCCCATGCCGACGGCGTCGTTGCCCGTCGGAAGCACCCAGAGGTCGCGCGCCACCTGTGATGGGTTCCTGGCGTGTGCGTCCCAGTACGTCCAGTCGCCCGGAACGAGGCTGTTGTACAGGTACAGGTTGACGTCGCCGGCTTTCTCTTTCTTGAGGATGAAGAGCTCCTCTGCCTTGTCGCCGGCCAGGTCCGTTGCGGCCATCGCGATCGCGTCGTTTCCGGAGGGCATTAACCACAGGTCGCGCGCCAGCTGCGAGGGGTTGCGCGCCTCGGCGTCCCAGTAGGTCCAGTCGCCTATAGCCAGCGACTTGAAGTAGAAGATGTTCATGTCGTTGTTCTCTTTCGACATGAGGACGATCCGCTTCGGGACGCTGGGTGTCGCCGTCGGTGTTGAAGTAATAGTCGGCGTCCGGGTAGGCGTGCTCGTGAACGTAGGCGTCACTGTTGGTGTATTCGTCGGCGGGGGTGTCGGCGATGAAGTGGGCGTCATTGTCGCAGTCGGCGTCACGGGGGGTGTCAGCGTCGGCGTGCCGGTGACCGTGGGTGTTGGTGTCGGCGGCGAGGGCAAGGGGGTCCCGATGAACTCTATCCCCCACCGGTTGAGCCATCCCGTATTATCCTGCCTGTTGTCCGAGACCCAGAGCTGCCACGTACCGTACGTCTGCTCACCGTTGAAGTCATCCATGGCTGCCGGGGTAGGCTCAGGTAACGTCTCCTTATCGTACCAGGTGTATATGTCCTGAGCGCTCTCCCCCGATCGGTTGTGAAGTCTCACTGTCGTCGATGCCGGACTCGTCACCTCGACTATAAGGTCACTGATCCGGGAGTGTGTTATGTCCACGAAGACATTCATGTCGCTTATCTCGTAGTTCCACGGGATGAAGAGGAAGCTCGTAACGCCGGCAGGGTTATTGTCGGGTATAGCCAGGTCCGGGTCCTCATTCTTCTCGAAGTAGGGCCACGTAGGAGTCGGTGTCAGGGTCACCGTCGCCGTGGCCGTCGGCGTGGCGGTGCTCGTCACAGTGGGCGTCGGCGTCACGGTCGGCGTCGGGCTCGGCGGCGGCGTTGCCGTGGGCACTCCGCATATCTCTATGGACCATTCCTGAAGGTATCCGTTGCTCAGGTACCTGTTATCCGATACCTTGAGGGACCATGTGCCCATGCAGTTCTGGCCAACAAAGTCGCTCATCGAGCCCGGCCCATCGGGGGCCGTCTCCCTGTCGTACCAGGTGTTAATATTGCTTGTACTCTCTCCCGTCTCATTATGGAGCCTGACGACCGTGTTTGTGGGAGATGTGATATCGACTATGAGGTCGCTTATACGGGGGTGCGTTATGTCCAAAAAGACATTTAAATCAGTTACCTGGAAGCTGTCCGGAACGTCTATATAGCTCGTGATGCCCGCCGGGTAGTTATCGGGGATGGCAACGGGAGTGGTGTTGGAGTACTCACCCGCCACGGTCGGCGTGCAGGTCACGGTCGGCGTCACCGTGGGCGTGTTCGTTGCCGTGGCCGTCGGCGTTGAAGTAGGTGTGTTCGTTACTGTCGGCGTGTTCGTAATGGTGGACGTCGGCGTGGAAGTCGGTGTGGAAGTCGGTGTCAGCGTGGGTGTGGCCGTGGGCGTCAGGGTGGGTGTGGCCGTGGGCGTTTGAGTTATCGTTGGCGTGGGCGTGTTCGTTGCCGTGGCCGTCGGCGTTGAAGTAGGTGTGTTCGTTACTGTCGGCGTGTTCGTAATGGTAGGCGTCGGCGTGGAAGTCGGCGTCAGCGTGGGCGTGGCCGTCGGCGACGCCTTTTCGAAGGCGTAAATTCTCCCGTCGCCCGACCCGACGTAAACGCGCCCGTCGGAGCCTATGGAGGGGGAGGATTTCACGGCGCTCCCCGTCACGTAGCTCCACGAGAGCGCTCCGCCCGGGGTGAAAGCGTACAGGCTGTTGGAAATGGTTCCTGCATACACCCTCCCCGCGGCGTCCACGGCGGGCGATGATTGATAGTCCGACTCCAACGTGGCATAGCTCCACGAGAGGGAGCCCCCGGAAGTGAAGGCGTAGAACCTGTTGTCCTGTGCGCCGGCATACACTATCCCGTCCGGGCCGGCGGCGGGCGATGACCAGAAGGAACCGAGGTCCGTCCTGTAGGACCACGAAAGCGAGCCCGCCGGGTCCAGGGCATAGAAGCGGTTGTCGGTGGAGCCGGCGTATATCAAGCCGCCGGGACCCACGGCAGGAGACGAATGCACGCTGTTGCCCGTGGCATAGCTCCACGAAAGGGCGCCCTGGTAAGTTACCGCGAAGAGATTATTGTCATAGGAGCCCGCGTAAACCGTGCCGTCCGTGCCCAGCGCCGGGGAGGAATTTACGTCACCCCCGGTCTCGTAGGTCCACACCAGTGAGCCCGTTGAATTGAGGGCGTAGAGCATGTTGTCCCGTGAGCCGACGTACAGCCTGCCGCCGGGGTCCATGGAGGGAGACGAGTACACCCCGCCCCCCATCGCGTAGCTCCACAGGAGCGAGCCATCGGAGGAAAAGGCATGGAAATAGCCGCCGACGTTTTCGGACCCCACGTAGACCGTTCCTCCGGGGTCGATCGCGGGCGATGAGTTGACCGCATACCCTATCTCGTAGCTCCAGGAGAGGGAGCCCGTCGATGTGAGGGCGTAAAGCCTGTTATCCGACGACCCGGCGTAGATCCGCCCGCTGTATTCTATGGCCGGAGAGGATTCGACCGCGCCCCCTGTTACGTAGCTCCAGGCGAGAACACCTTCATCGAAAGCGGTATAGGCGCTGAACGCCGAGTGACCCGCGTCGCGGCGGAACATCTGCCAGGGCATGGGCGTGGGCGTGATCGTCGGAGTCTGCGTTGCCGTCGCTGTCGGCGTGATTGTCGGCGTCTCCGTGGGCGTGGGCGTGGATGTCGGCGTGAATGTCGGTGTGGACGTCGGTGTTGATGTTGGTGTGCTCGTCGGCGTGCTCGTCGGCGTTGCCGTCTCCGTGGGCGTGGGAGTGTTCGTTATCGTGGGGGTATGCGTGACCGTCGGCGTGATGGTGGGCGTCGGGGAAGGCCCCGTGGGCGTGCCCGTCGGCGTGGCGACGTCGCCGCTTATGGCGTAAATGATGTCGTCGTCCGAGCCGACGTAGATCGTCCCGTCGTTCCCGAGAGCCGGCGATGAGTCCACGTCACCACTCGTGTCATAACTCCAAAGGAATGAACCGGCGGGGTCCAGGCAATATACCTCGTTATCCTTAGAGCCAAAATAAATAATGCCGGTGCCGCTTATTGCCGGGGATGAAAAAATGAAATTCCCTGTCGCGTATGACCAGGAAAGTGAGCCGCTGGAATTTATTGCATAAAGGTTGTAGTTCTGTGAGCCGACGTAGATGTGGCCGTCGGAGGCTATAGCCGGTGACGACTTTACCTCGCCCCCGGCCCCGAAAGCATAGCTCCAGGTGAGGGAACCGGTCGATTCCAGTGCGTACAGAATACCTGGGTCGTACGAACAGGCATATACCACTCCTCCTTCGGCAATTGCTGCTGACGAAGGTAACGCCCCCCCGGTATCATACGACCAGGAAAAAGAACCATCGGATTCTATGGCATACAGCCTGGTATCAAACGAGCCGATATAGACCGTACCATCCATATCCCCCAACCTGCTGATTGCGGGAGATGATGTCGAAATGACGTCTCCCGTATTGTAACTCCACACGAAGGATCCGGTCGAATTAATTGCATAAAGGGCATTATCCGGTGAACCGATGTAGACAATACCGCTCCCACCGATGGCGGGTGGCGATACAACATTTTCATTGGATTGGGTTTTAAAACTCCATCTAAAAGACCCGGTAGAATCAAGACTCCAGATATATCCGGCGGTAGCGCCAAAATAGATGTCTCCCGCAGTATCAAGGGCCGGTGAGGATCCAATAGCCCCGGCCGCGTAGGACCACTTGAGTGCTCCTGACGAGTTGAGGCAGAAGAAATTTCCGCCGGTTGAGCTGACGTACATCTCACCATCGATGCCTATAGAGGGGGATGAGCCGACATCACCACCGGTCACATAGCTCCACCCGAGAACAGACGTCAGGGAGCCGGGATAAGGAGCCCTTCCCGTATGCTCCGCGTCATGTTGGAACATCGGCCAGTGAGCGCCCGGTGTGGGAGTCTGTGTGGGAGTCTGTGTTGGTGTTGGTGTCTGTGTTGGTGTGCTCGTGATGGTGGGCGTCGGCGAAGGGCCCGTGGGCGTGCTCGTCGGCGTGGCGACGTCGCCGCTTATGGCGTAAATGACGTTGTCGTCCGAGCCGACATAGATTTTCCCGCCGTTTCCGATTACCGGGGAGGAGTCCACGAAATCACCCGTGATATAGCTCCATCTGAAAGCGCCGGCGCCGTCCAGGCAGTAAACCCTGCTGTCCCTCGAGCCGAAGTAGACCTCCCCCGTGCTGCCCAGGGCTGCCGATGAAAATATGCCCCCGCCCGCCGCGTACGACCAGTAAAGCGTGCCGTCGGAGTTAACAGCGTAAAAGTTGCTGTCCAGCGAGCCAGTGTACAGGCGGCCGCCGGAGGCGACAGCCGGCGAGGATTGCATGGCTGAGCCGGTGACGTAGCTCCAGATAAACGAGCCTGAAGATTCCAGGGCGTAGAGGTTATAGTCCGAAGACCCGAAGTATAACCTCTCGCCGCTCCCGATAGCCGGGGCCGATACCACGGAATTTCCGCTGTTGTACGACCAATCCAGGGCGCCGCCGGAAGTTATGGCGTAAAGGGCGTTGTCGTCCGAGCCGACGTAGACGCGCCCCCCGTCGCCGATAGCGGGAGAAGAATCAATAATGTTTGCGGCAAAGTACGTCCACTTGATGGTTCCCGTCGAGTTGATGGCGTAGAGGCGCTTGTCCGCCGATCCGAGGTAAATTACGCCGTCGTCACTTATGCTTGGCGACGAGTTTATTGGGTCGGCGGGCGGGTAGGTCCATTTAACGGTGCCGTTGGAGTTGATCCCGTAGATGTACAGCGGGGTGCCCTGAACGGCCCCGAAATAAACCGTCCCCGACGTGTCGATAGCGGGCGATGACGGCCCTCCCTGCACGCCCGTGCCCGCCCTGTACGACCACGAAAGTGAGCCGGCCGATTCCAGGCAGTAGAAGCTCACGTCGTTTGTGTTGACGTAAATCTCGCCGTCCGCCCCTATCGAGACGGACGAGTTGATGTAGCCGTCCGTAACATAGCTCCACGATAGCTGTGCCGTGGTCGGCCCCGGTGATGACGACAGGCCGGTGTGCTTAACGTCGCGCTGGAACATCGGCCAGTCCGTACCCGCGAGCTGTGCGAAAACAGCCCCCGATGAAAGCGCCAGCACCGATGCCGCAAGCAGCACCCCAGTCATCACCTTTTTCATCTCTGATCCCATATTCGTATCTCGTGAAGCGCCGTTCGTGATTCGTTAAAAAAAGAATTAAAAACGGAACCACGGATTAAACGGATTATACGGATTAAAAATATGCTCAATTGTTATGATAACCTCCTGCAATTGCTTTCAGGGCACCGTGTTGTTAATCCGTTTAATCAGTATCCGTCAATAAGCCGGTTTTTCAATAATCCGCGGTTTGTTATTCGTATTTCGTACAGCGTATCTCGTCGATCGTACTTCGTACATCGTATATCGTATTATGGTTCCCTTAGCATTCTTTTCTAATGGCTGCGCACTTCGTGCTTGCCCCTTCGGGGCTCCCTTTGGTCGCAGTCTCGGCTGCGCCTCGGCACGTGAAAATTAGTGAAATTCGTGGACA
>JAVCDC010000048.1 GCA_030765135.1 Candidatus Tritonobacter lacicola
CCTTGCTCAATGTCCTCAGGACCCCGGCAAGCTCCTCTCCTATATCCACCTTGTCATTGCTGTAGCGCGACCATATTTCATTCTCGTCGTAAATGTCCGAATCCGCGGCCTTGAGCCCGAGTTCGATCGTTTTCCTGTCAATTGTGCCTGTTTTCATTACGCCTTGGCGTCTGGACCCGGGGGTATTACCGGGGCCTCTGTGGACCCTGAGGTCTCGCGATCTTCTTGCTGTTAAACCGGGGTGCACTTTCGTCGTTAAAGACGGTCATGGCTGCTTTTCCTGATCCCAGCCCTGCTCATCCGGAAATACGTTGCCGTACTTGATACTGCTGCGCGGCTCGGCCATCATGTCGGCGACAGCCTCGCGCCATTTTTTATAATGCTCCGTTTCCTTGTGCCGGGCCGGGTCGTCCGGCGTGCGATAGACTTCGACGAGCACGAAGCGGGAGGGATCATCCTGCTGCTGTATGATATCGAAGCGGGCGATGCCCGGCTCCTGAACGCTGTTTCGGGCGTTTTCAATGGTGGCGTCTTTGAACGCTTCGACCCGGTCGGGCTTGACGTGGACAAAAACGTGGACTATGAACATGGTCCCCTCCTTACCCTTTGAATATGATAAATTTTCGCATCATGTAGTTTATCATAAGGGCCATAAAGATGTTCGTGGCGAAAGCGTATGTGGTCCGCACACCGTAGCGTTTAATTATGTAGCCCATTAATGAAGTGCCGATTACCAGGCTGACACACGAAACGAGATAAAAGAGGCCTATCTCGACGAAGAAGGTGTGTCTGCCCGGCTCGAATACCCAGTATATGTTGATCAGGTAGGCCACCATGTTAGAGAAAATGAAAGCCATTATGTTGTCTATCATGGAATTGCGGGAGCGCGTTGAGTCGTCTTCTTCCTCCACGGAGAGGTTGAAGAGTTCCACGGCCCAATCGTTTTTCTGGAGGCAGGGAAAGAGTTTCCAGGCGGCGAGATGAAATAAAACGATGTGCGTGAGCGTGGCCATTCCCCCCCCGAGGGCGTACTTTATAAACTGCACCATCGCCCCGGCTTCGCGCCCGGTGAACTGCTCGATAATATTCAAGGGGAGAACTCCTGTTTCTCCGGCGGTGCAACTTCACCTGTCTCGATTGTATGCATCATGATAAGTCCGACGCCCGCCGTGAAGGGGTGTTTGACCTCCATCAGGCTCTGGATGTTGCCTAAAACGATTTTCTTAACTTTACGGCGCATTCGGGACAGATACCATGGGTGAAATCGGCTTCGGAATGCTCTCGAATATAAACTTCGACCTGTTGCCAGTATCCCCTATCATCCCGTATCTTCTTGCACGAGGCACAGATTGGCAATAGGCCTCTCAATACCTTTATTTGTGCCATGGATTCACGGAGTTCTTTATTTGTATTAAAAAGCGCCTCATTAGCTCGTTGTAATTCTTCTTTTATCTCCTTTTCACTAGCCAGCTTCTTGAGGTTTATATCGAGCAGTAAACCTGCAGTTATGAGCAATGCCGAAATAATGATATCGATGTAAAATCTATCACTCGGAGCGAGCAGAAAGAAGTCGCCGATTTCCTCAACTGCCAAGAGGATGGTGGCGGCAAAAATGCCAGTGAGTGTAAACGCGTTTTTTTTAATATATTTCATGTTGACCATTGAAGCATGCATCTGCTTGTTGATTATTCGTTATGGTGCAGAAAAATATTCGCTCTATGTAGTTTACTTTCTTCTTCATGCTTGCAAGCCGATTGCTAACTTATCGTAATGCCTGTAGATAGGAAAGGTCAAAAGGAAAGACGCGGGGCCGCGGGAACCTGGAAATCGTATACGCAAGGTGGTTGATGGTGCTCGCGGGGCTTTAACATGTCTCATCCTCCGAAGCGGTTGAACCAGGCCCGCTCCTGGAAAGGTTTCTTCTCCGGCTGGCGGGACTTCTCATCGGGCACTCCGATCGGCAGGAGAACCCGCACGACTTTTCCCTCCGGCAGCCCCAGGAGGCGGCCTATCGTCTCCGCGTGTCCTTCCGCCCTGAGCCAGCCGTCGATCCACACAGTGGCGTAACCCAGCGCGGTTACGGCGAGCAGCATGTTCTCCACGGCCGCCGCGCAATCTTCCACCTGGAAGGAGTGCCCCTTATATACGGGCTCGGGTTTTTTGTCCACGATGCATGCGATCATGGCCCCGGCCTGCTGCATGGCCTTGTTGCCGGTGTGCATCTTGCCGATTTGCTTCACGTGTTCAGGATCGTCCACGATCACGAAGGTTGTTGTCTGCGCGTTCTTTCCCGATGGGGCCTGCAGGGCGGTCTGAACGATGCGCTTGAGGTCCTCCCGCGGAACCGGTCGGTCCCTGAACGGCCCCCGGTAACTGTGGCGCCGGCTGATAGCTTCAAAGACATCCATTATCTCCTCCTGTGTGGACATTCTTTTGTTAAGAACGTAAACTGTCTAGGGCTTTGCCTGCTTCTGGTGCTAACTCAATAAACCGTTTTAGTTTATCACAGGCATACATGTCGCAAGCAGCACAGTGCGGTAGCGATTTTTCCATACAGCACTTGCGAATTTCACAAATATTCTCACAATAGAAAAATTTATGGCCAGCAGACTTACATCCATCGCAATCGATATGTTCCGGCTTGATATCAGCATTATATTGAGCCGACCATTTCTTTGCTACGTCCGCCCGCATATTATCATCATTCGCCCGGGCCGCAAGATAGCCTTCACATTTGGAACAATCCAATCCGCAATAAGCAATCATTTCAACGCCTCCATTTTGTTTGAGTTATTAATCGATGACAAGCTCAGCTTGGCCCGCCCGCGGACGGCTGAAGCGGCGGGTTGGCAGTTTCATCAGAGCTTTGATGGGTAAAACAATCTGGCGCCGTGATGAATCGTAAGAAGTTCGAAAAGCTCGTAAGCTTTTCAATCTACTTCCGTTTGACGTAAATAGATCTATTCTTGGGATCAGTGCCGGCTTGTCGAGTGGCAACTATAAATAGGTTTATCGCGCGAATGAGCGAACTTAATTTCGCGTATCCGTAATTTCTTGAGTCAAAGGAGGGATATTGATTGGATATCTTGGAGCCTACACTGCCTAAACGCGCCCAGCCATCCTCATCAGCCACCGCATCAACAGCATCAAATAATATGGATACGAGCTTTTCATCTCTATTCAAAGCTTCTGCATTTTTACGTTCAGGTCCTTTGGACACCTTCTTAGTGGAGCTTTTTCTGGGGCCTTTATCTTTCTTGAGAATCTCGGTATATATAAATTTGTCGCACGCGCTCACGAACGAGTCCGGCGTCTTTCTCTCTCCGAATCCGTATACGATTGCTCCTTCTTCTCGAATCCGGGAGGCGAGCCGGGTGAAATCACTGTCGCTTGACACAATGCAGAACCCGTTAAATCTCTTGGTATAGAGTAAATCCATCGCGTCTATGATCATCGCGCTATCCGTTGCATTCTTGCCGACGGTGTGCCGGAACTGTTGAATTGGATGAATGGCGAAACTCGCCAGGACCTTTTTCCAACCACCCAGACTGGGAGATGTCCAGTCTCCATATATACGTTTAACAGTCGCTACTCCATACTTTGATACCTCAGCTAGTAAAGGTTCAATTATTGCCGGCGAGGCGTTATCCGCGTCAATGAGTACGGCAAGCCTTTTATCCTGTCCGTTCTTTATCTCCATAGTATTCTCCTTAGCTATTCGACAATTCACAATTCATTATTCTCTACAGGAACTTTTGTTGTAAGGGGTTACGTAGGTCCGATCCTGATTGTCTGAGTGACTTGATAAAAAGATTATTTGGGGTACCAATCGCGTGCGCCATGCACAACTCCGGTAATCCAAACTTCATTGCCCTCAATCCGATACATAATACGGTAGGAGCCATAAATAATTTCACGGCAGGCTTGATTGCCAATTTCAGGGATGATGCTACCAGAAAGAGGGAAATTCTGTAAGTGATCTGTTGCCTCAAGCAGTCTAACCACAAAAAGAGAGGCCTGGTCGGCAGAGTCTCTTGCAATATACTCCGCAATGGAGTCGACATCTGTTAATGCAGCCGGCGACCAGACTACTTTATCCATTTTTGGAGTCTCTGCGTAGCTTTTTCGTGTGAGACACCCTTTCCTTCCCGAATTTGGCTTTCACCATGATCGAATTTAGCTTTAATGTACAAAGCATGAATAACACCATCCATGCTTATATCATCCGGCAGTGTATCAATCACATGTTTGGCAATATCTTTTACAGCCATTTGCTTTCTCCTTGTAGTCGACCATTAACCGTCAACATGTTGAAAATATTATCATACTTTTACTTAACCTTCTATCGGCGAGTTGAGCGGAGTAGGGAACGCGCTGGTACATGGTATCCCCCTCCGGGGTCCTGGGATGACCCTACTGCTGCCATGGAGGGAGACCGGCCCGGAACCAAGGTGAGTAGTCCCGCGAAGCGGGATATGTGTTTGAGCAAGTTGGTAATATTGTTGGCATTTCGCTAGCGATAAAGTTAACAAGTAAACACCGTCCCCTCTTTTTACTCTTCCCTGTGCACGCGTGCAGGATGTTACTTCGAGTATAGGTTCTTGACAGCGTTTATGGTGGAGTCCTCAACGAATACCTTGGCGAACAGCAGGTGTCCCGAAGCGTTTAAATGGTCTTCCCAGGGATTAAAGAGATCGTGCCCCTTTTTCCTCTTCTCCAGGAAAATAAAGTACGGTTCGCGGTACTCTATGCCCAGCGCCTGCAACTCTGCGGCCAGTGGTGCGGCAAGCGGATGATTGCGTTCAGCGAGGTTCTCAATGTGATTTTTGCTGGGGACGAACACGACAAAGAATTCCCGTCCCTGTGCCTTCGTCTTCTCTTGCAGCCGTTTGATGATCCTTGCCGTGAGCTTGACCGACTCCAGGTACTCTTCCGGGAGATCATCGTAGGTGAGCAAAGCGTCAGCGTTCGTCTTTGCGGTGCTCTTGGTTTTGATCTTTCTCTGCGTCTTCGCAGATCGGAACACAGCGTCCAGGTAATTGACGATTACAAGGCGTGTTCGCCAGAAGTCCCTGAATCGTTTCGCATACGGCGGCCGGATTTGTTCCGTGTGAAGGACGAGGGAGTCTCCATCCAGTGTGAAGTAGGGCTTGGAATATCCGTACTCTCTGGCTGAAAGGTTATTGCCGAAGTCGTTGTCAAGGGTAACGACCAGTGCCACACTGTCGGCTTGGAAGCTCTCGCCGAGCCGTTCATAATGGAGCAACTCCTGATCAGTCCCGTAGCCCGATACGCTGAAGTTGATCAGTTCCACGTCTTCACTTTTATGGCATTTCGGATCGGTGAAGACTTCATCTTGATTTGCGCCGAACCCCCATGCAGAGGAGTCGCCGAGGACAAGGCACCGCTTCTTCTTGGGTGGTTTATCGGTGGTAATGGTGTCGGGGCCCCTGATGCCATATTGGTTGTGATGGACATACACGGAAAACCCGTATCTTTCGTGCTGCGCCGAAAAGTTGGATTTGTGACGCCATCCAAGTATTGGGTCAAAATCGCAGAAAAAGTTACGCTCGGTACCTGCACGAATAAGGTAATCGGGGAAAATAAGGCGAGCGAGAACCTCCGCGCACACAAATGCAAAAACTAATCCGAGGATGAGGGCTGAAATTCGAAAGAGGATCCACTTGCTTTTTAAAAGCTTTCTAGGGTTGCGGTCGTTAGAGCTCATCTTCCGGTCCATTTTCGCATCCATAATGCTCAGCCGCGGCAAGTTCTGAGGCAGCGAAGAATCTCGAGGGCTGAAAGCCCGGCGACCTCGATTTTCTCCTGATCTGCCCGCAAGTAAGTTAGAAAGTTAAGACCGTCCCCTCGCCCCGTCCCCTCGCCCCGAAGTAGCTATCACCACCCGAGATCAACAAAATGCAATTCGAAGCACGTCAAGACCGCCGGGAGCCAATTGTAGTACGTGTCTTAAGTGTTGTGAAGCGGAAAAACGGTGGCTGTAAAAAATCAGCAATAATGC
>JAVCDC010000121.1 GCA_030765135.1 Candidatus Tritonobacter lacicola
AACTTCAGCCAGAAACAGTACCTGGCCATGCTGGATTCGGTACTGTGAACGTGTAACGTGAGACGTGTTACGTGGAACGTAAAACCGATGGTTTAAAAATGATTCGGAAGAAGAAAGATAAAGGCGAAGAGCCCGGAAAGACGGGTGCTGTTCTCGTCCTCGGTGCGGGCATCGCCGGGATGCAGGCGTCGCTGGACCTCGCTGACATGGGCTTCAAGGTGTACCTGGCAGACGAGAAAGGCTGGATCGGCGGGGGCATGGCCAAGCTGGACAAAACCTTCCCCACCAACGACTGCGCCATGTGCATCATGTCGCCCAAGCTCGTGGACACGGGGCGCCACCAGAACATAGAGATACTCCCCCTCTCACGCGTGGAGGGAATCGAGGGGGAGCCCGGCCGCTTCAAGGTGAAGCTCACGAGAATGGCCGGCTACATAGACCCGGAAAGGTGCAACGGCTGCGGCGACTGCGTCGAGACCTGCCCCGTCAACGTGATCGACGCCTTCGACGACGGCTTGAGCGAGAGGAAGGCCATCTACCGCCTCTACCCGCAGGCAATACCGAACACCTTCGCGATAGATAAGGAGGGGCATAAGCCCCCCTGCCGCGTCTCATGCCCCGCGGGACTGAACGTCCAGGGTTATGTCGCCCTCATATCAAACGGGGAGTTCGGACGGGCACTCCGTCTTATAAAGGAGCGGCTCCCGTTCCCGAAATCCATCGGCAGGATATGCCACCACCCGTGCGAGGAGACATGCAACCGGAGCGAGGTTGACGAGGCCGTGGCGATATGCGCCCTCAAACGCTTCGTCGCCGACCGGGCGGACGAGGTCGAAGAGGAAGAGAAGGAGTTCGAGGTCGAGCCCCGGGAGGAGCGGAAAGCCGCGGAAAAGGAGGAAGAGGAGAAAAAGAATAGAAGGAAGGGAAAGAAGATAGCGGTAGTGGGCGCCGGCCCGGCGGGCCTCACGGCCGCTCGCGACCTGGCATCCATGGGCTACTCCGTCACGGTCCTCGAGCGCGAGAGCGAGGCGGGAGGAATGATGCGCTTCGGCATACCGGCCTACCGGCTGCCGCGCGAGGTCCTTGCCGAGGAGGTTGCCGATATCATAGGAGACGACATCGAGTTCATAACCGGCTTCGAACTGGGAAAGGACAAGAACATAGGCGCCCTCAGCTCCGAATTCGACGCCGTGATCGTCGCCACGGGAGCCCATAGGGCCAAGAAAATCGACATAGCGGGGATGGATAAGGTCGCTGTCCATGACGGAACAACGATTTTAAAGCAGATAGCCGGCGGGGATAAGGTCAAGATCGGCGCCTCTCCCATAGTTATCGGCGGAGGGAACGTCGCCATCGACGTGGCCCGGTCCCTCAAGCGACTCGGTGCCGAACATGTCAGGATCGCGTGCCTGGAGAGCCACAAAAACATGCCGGCACACCTCTGGGAGATAAAGGACGCGCTTGACGAGGGGATCGAGCTCTACACGTCGGTGGGCCCGAAGAAGATCGTTCTGGATAAGGGCGCAGTCAAAGGCCTGGAGTGCGCCGGTTGCAGGACTACCTTCGATGAAGACGGCCGCTTCGCGCCGGATATCCTCCCGGCAGAGGAGCAGACTATCGACGGCGACGCAATCGTCCTGGCCGTGGGCCAGGAGCCGGACCTCGAATTCCTTAAGGAGGAGCTCGCTGTCGAGAAGAAGAAACTCGTTGTAGACCCCGTAACCCTGGCAACATCCATGGAGGGCGTCTTCGCCGCAGGCGACCTCGTCCTGGGACCGGCTAGCGCCGTCGAGGCAATCGGCCAGGGCCACGAGGCAGCGATCTCGATCGACCGGTTCATCCTCGGCGAGGACATGACTGCCGGGCGGGAAAAGGACGAGGATACAGCCCCCCTGCCCTCCCGCCGAATAGACAAGCTCCCCCGCCAAAAGATGGAAAGCATCGACATGGAGAAGCGCCTCTCCTCCTTCGCGGAATACGAAAAGGGCTACACCGAGGAGATGGCCCTGGCCGAGGCGAAGCGCTGCCTTAACTGCGGCATCTGTTCGGAGTGCCAGCGCTGTGTCGAGGTGTGCGGCAGGGACGCTATCGTTCACGACATGAAGGACACCGAACAGGAGCTGGAGGTGGGGGCCGTCATCATCTCCACCGGGTACCATCGTTTCGACGCCACGCAGAAGACCGAGTACGGACTAGGCAGGTTCCCCAACGTGGTCACCAGCACCCAGTTCGAACGGATCCTTTCCGCATCCGGCCCTTACCGCGGCCACCTGGTGCGCCCCTTCGACGGCAAAGAGCCCAGGAGGGTCGCGTTCATCCAGTGTGTGGGCTCCCGGGAAGAGAAGGATGGCAACAGGTACTGCTCATCGGTGTGCTGCATGTACGCCATGAAGGAGGCAGTCATTGCCATGGAGCACGCCCCGGGTGTGGAATGCCACATCTACTTCATGGATCTCCGGGCATTCGGCAAAGATTTCGAGCGGTATTACAACCGTGCCAAGGAGGAGTACGGCGTGGTGTTCAGGCGGGTACGAATGCCCATGGTGGAAGAGGCCGCACCGGGAGGAGATCTGGTTCTGAGCTACCTTGATGAAAAAGACAATGTGCTGAAGGAAACCTACGACATGGTGGTCCTCTCCGTGGGCCTGGAACCATCGGAAAACGTTACCAAGCTGGCACGAAAGCTGGGCATCACCCTGGGTGAGGAAGGTTTCATCCAGACCGTGGACTACGATTCCCAGGCCACGATCCGGGAGGGGATCTACGTCTGCGGAGCGGCGACGGAGCCGAAGGACATTCCCGAGACGGTGGCCCAGGCAAGCGCCGCTTCCGCGCGCGCGGCCGAGCTCCTCTCTCCGGCAAGAGGATCGCTCGTGAGACCGAAGTCCTACCCCGAAGAGCGCGACATCAGCGATGAAGAGCCCCGGGTAGGCGTCTTCGTATGCCACTGCGGGATAAATATCGGAGGGGTAGTGGACGTTCCGGCGGTGACAGAGTTCGCCCGGACACTCCCCTCGGTAGCCTACGCTGAGGAGAACCTCTACACGTGCAGCCAGGACACACAGGAAAAGCTGACGAAAGTCATCCAGGAGAAAAAGCTCAACAGGATCGTCATCGCCTCCTGCACGCCCAGAACACATGAGCAACTCTTCCAGGATACACTGAGAGAGGCGGGCCTGAACCCCTACCTCTTCGAGTTCGCCGGAATAAGGGAGCAGTGCTCCTGGGTGCACATAAAGCTCCCCGCCGAGGCTACCGAGAAAGCTAAGCAGCTCGTCGAGATGGGTGTTGCCAGAGCCAGGCAGCTCCAGCCCGTACAACTATCCTCCTTTGAGGTCACGCCAAAGGCCCTCGTTATCGGAGGGGGGCCCGGCGGCATGACCGCCGCCCTATCCCTCGCCCAACAGGGCTTCTACACCTACCTTGTAGAGAAGGAGGACGAGCTCGGAGGCAACCTCAGGCACATTCACTTCGACTTTGCAGGACGCGACCCGAAGGGGCTCCTGGCAAACCTTATCGATAAGGTCAAGAAAAACGAGATGATAGAGATCTACAAATCCAACCGGGTGGCCGAGGTCAGCGGCTACGTCGGTAATTTCAAGACGACGATACGGAATAAAAAAGGAGAGGAAACAGAGGTCGAGCATGGCGCCATAATCGTGGCCACGGGAGCGGAGGAATACAGCCCGACGGAATACCTATACGGGGAATCCAACAGGGTCCTCACTCAGAAAGAGCTGGAGGAACGGCTTGCAAAGGGGGAGACTTTCAACAACGTGGTGATGATCCAGTGCGTGGGCTCCAGGGACGACGAGCATCCCTACTGCAGCCGCGTCTGCTGTCTCAACGCCGTGAAAAACGCTCTCAAGATCAAGGAAGCCGATCCCCGGGCCAACATATATATCCTCTATCGTGATATACGGACCTACGGTTTCAGCGAGGTCTACTACCAGCAGGTGAGGGACGCGGGCGTCGTATTTATACGCTACGAAGAGGAGCGAAAGCCCCAGGTCTTCAGGGAGGAGGACAGGCTCAAAGTGAAAGTATTCGACTATCTCCTCGGCCGGGAGGTAGAGATCGATGCCGAGCACGTCGTCCTCAGCGCGGGTATTGTCATGCCCGAAACGACCGAGGAGTTCTCTAAAATGCTCAAGGTTCCCCTGAACGCCGACCGGATGTTTCTCGAGGCCCACCCCAAGCTGCGGCCTCTGGACTTCTCAACCGACGGGCTTTACCTCTGCGGCCTGGCACACGGCCCGAAGAACCTTCGAGAGACGATATCCCAGGCCATGGGCGCGGCATCGAGGGCGGCAACGCTCCTCTCACAGAAGACGATCAAGGCGAGCGCTCGGCCGGTATCGCTTCAGGAAAGATATTGCTCGGGGTGCGGCCTCTGCGTGGAGGCATGCCCCTTCGACGCCCGGGAGCTGGACCCCGAGACCGGGAAAGCCCGTGTTATCGAGGTCCTGTGCCAGGGCTGCGGGGCGTGCATGGTTGCCTGCCCCAACGCCTCCACGCGCCAGAAGGGGTTCGAGAAGGCCGAGATCATGGCCATGATCGATTCCGCCGTGTAGATAACGTGTAACGTGAAAAGTGTAACAAAAAAAAGAAACCACGGATTATACAGATTTAACGGATTGCTTTAATCTGTATAATCCGTTAAATCCGTGGTTTATATTTAACATTTTTAGAATAAACAAGTTTATTTCAAGAAAAGAGGATGAGAGATGAGCGAGGAATTTGAACCTAAGATAATAGCGTTTCTGTGCAACTGGTGCACTTACGCGGGGGCCGACCTGGCGGGGACATCGCGTATACAGTACCCGCCGAACATCAGGATCATACGGCTCATGTGCAGCGGCGCCCTGGACCCCGTCTACGTCATCAGGGCGCTCACGGAGGGCGCCGACGGTGTGCTCATCGGCGGCTGCCACCCCGGCGACTGCCACTACTTGAACGGGAACTACAAGGCGCGAAGGAGAGTGGGCATACTCAAGACCATCCTCGACAAGTCTAATCTCGGCAGTGAGAGGGTTACGCTGAGATGGATAAGCGCCTCCGAGGGGCAGAAGTTCGCAGATACCGTGAAGGAGTTCGTCGATAAGATCAAGAAACTTGGACCCAACCCGCTGAAAGAGAGAATGGTATGAAGCCGGTATTGAAACTTATCAAGGTGGAGAAAAACGACATAACAGCGGCGCTCACGGCTTTTTTCAGAAAGCTGCTCGAAGAGAAGCTCGCCGGCGCGGTCCTCGTGCCGCAGAGGACCGAGGGTTCCGTTATCATGACACTCGTCAAGAACCCGGAGCGAGTGACGTGCGTCGACCCCGTCAGCCCGGTGATGATATCAAACTCCGCCACCATAGTGAGCGAGCTCACCTCAACGCCCGTCGTGGAGAAGATCGCCGTACTCCTGAGGCCCTGCGAGGCGCGGGCCCTCGTGGAGCTCGTGAAGCTGAAGCAGGCATCGGCCGAGCAACTGATTGTCTTCGGGATAGACTGCCACGGGGCTTTCAAGGTAACCGACTTCGCCGATTTCGCGGGCGAGGGGCGGACAGACACCGCCGCGGCGTTTCTCGATATGGTGAAAGAGGGAAAAGAGGATGAGCGCCTGAGGGCCGGATGCAGCCTCTGTGTCCGCCCGGAACCGACAGCCGTTGACATTGCCCTGAGACTCTTCGGGGAGAAACTGGAAAACGGGATCACCGCGGAGGCTAGGACGGAGAAGGGGAAGGAGCTGCTCGAAAAAATGAACCTCCCGGACGGCAGTGAAAGCGAGGAAAGGGAGAAGGTCCTGGGCGAAATCCTCAAGAAGAGGAAAGAAGCTCTCGAGGCCATCGATATCAGCGACTTCCCCTCCCTCATATCGAACTGCATAAGGTGCTATAACTGCCGCGCCGTCTGCCCGATATGCTACTGCAAAGAGTGCCTCTTCGACGACTCCTCGAAGCTCGGCTACGACCCGGCGAGATACCTCTCCCTGGCAGGGAAGAAGGGAGCACTGAGAATGCCCGTCGACACGCTCCTCTTCCACCTCACCCGGCTGAACCACATGGTGAGCTCATGCGTGGCCTGCGGGATGTGCGAGGCAGCCTGCCCCACCGACATACCCCTCGCCAAGATATACGCATCCATCGGTGACGAGGTGGGCAAGCTCCTGGATTACGAGCCGGGGAGGAGCCTTGAAGAGGAGATTCCTCTTGCAACGTTCAAGGAGAACGAGTTGGAGACAGTCGCAGATTAAAAGCCACGAATATAAATCGAACGGAGACGCCATGAGCAAGAAAGAGAAAAGGGAGGTTATCGACACATCAAAGCTTGATCCTGATTTCAAATACGAGGTGGCGGAGATGCCCGGCGGGGAGCACATAAAGCGGTGCTTCGCCTGCGCAAGCTGCACGCTCTCATGCCCCGTTAGCGAAGTGGACCCGGCCTACAGCCCGAGGAAACTCGTCCACATGATACTTCTCGGCATGAAGGACGAGGTCCTCTCGTCCGACCTCATCTGGTACTGCCTGAACTGCTACCGCTGCTACGTCCACTGCCCGCAGGACGTCCAGTTCACGCACGTGATGGAGGTCCTCCGCTCCCTTGCCGTAAAGGAGGGGTACGCCGAGCCTTCCCTCCTGGGAAGGGTCAACGAGATAGACCGCGAGGTTCAGGAGATACGGAGAAAGAAGATCGAAGAGATGCTGAAAGGAAGAAAGAAAAAGAACCGAGAAGACGTGAAAC
>JAVCDC010000064.1 GCA_030765135.1 Candidatus Tritonobacter lacicola
CGGGTCCGCCTTCAGTTCGTCGCAGTCATCCGCGTCCTCGTACCCGCAGGCAATTTGATACGCACGCTGACGAAACAGCTCCTGCAGTTCGTGATCAATATGGCTCTGTCGCCGTTTATCGAAAATGGCGGCAGTAAGACGTTCGGTCAGACCGAGCTGTCGATCCATCTCCCGCATATACAGTACGCCCCCGTCAGAACTGACGCGGGGCTCGTCAAAACGGGCGGTGATTTTTTTGCCTTTCAGGGGTGTAAATTCAAGCGGAAGTGTGGTAGTATTCTTCATGAGTGGATGTTCTCCTTTTTTGTTCAAACTCATTGTCGTACAATGAGTTCGAGAATGTCCACTCATTTCTTATGAATAATTCAGGTTAAAGAACAGTGCTTCGATAAATTAATTCGCTTCGCCCATTAATTTATCCATCTCCGACTTCGTCGGAGGGCAATAAATAATGAACGATTAAAATTGTCGCATTATACTTGAAAATAATCCGCGGATTTTTTGAAATTCGGAAGCAGCGAGCTACACAATGTACTGATGGACAATGGATGGAACGGGGAGCTATTATATAACCTAAATTGAGCGATTTTTATTTATTCATGGAAGACTAAAAAACACTTAAAGGGTGATGGGGGAATGGCTTATAATAATCATTAACAATCAAAAACCAATCGCCCAATAAGTGAGAAAAAACCATGAATAAGTATGATAGCTCGTGGCCGATAAGTAAAATAGAAATCACAAATGACACGCTGACGGGGCGAGGGGGATTGACACCCTTTGTCAGATATTTGAGCCAGATAAACATCTACCCTCTCTTGATAGGAAGTTTCGGACATATTCGCAAAAGCAAAAAAGGGGTTGCGCTCTGGAATGTTTTCAAGCAGATATTTTGCTTTTTCTTCGATGGAACCAGTCGCTATCTGACGTATTTTGATGAGATCAAGAAGGACGAGGGGTATGCTGCAGCTATCGAGAATACCTCCGAGGAGATGGTTTCTTCCCATGCGATAAAACGTTTTTTCGGAGTCTTCGGCTGGTGGCATGGAAGTATTTATCGAAAGATATTGAACTGTCTTTTTATCTGGCGGTTGAGATTGGAACAGCCGGCCGAGGTAACCATAACCATAGATACGATGGTCATGAACAATGACGAAGCGCCCAAACGTCATGGAGTCGGAGTAACATATAAAAAGAAGAAGGGATTTCAACCGCTGCAGATGATCTGGAACGGGAGAATAGTAGACGCCGTATTTCGGGGAGGGAAGAAACATGGTAATCACGGTGACACTGCGGTGAATATGATTACCCGGATGGTCGAGCTGATTCGCAGGGAATATCGGCGGGATGTAACAATAGTCATCCAGATGGACAGCGGTTTTTTTGATCAGGATATATTTTCCAGGATAAATAATCTGGATGTTATTTTTGTGGCTACCGGCAAGATTTATGACTGGGTAAAGAAGCGGATCCTCGAACCGGCAAAAGATGACTGGAAAGAGTATGACAATGGTCATCAGGTGTGGAAATGGCTGGAGATTAAATACAAGTGCCATAGCTGGAAGGAAGAATACCGGGGATTCTATACTCATCCGGTGAGCGAAGGAGGTCAACGTCTGTTTGACTTCGCCCGTCCCGATACAGTCATTATTACCAACCTGGGGCGTAACGATAAAATCCTGGAACACTGCACCAAGGAAAGACGGCAATACTGGTTGAAGCCTGAGAATATTATTCGCTCTCATCATATGAGGGGAGCGGATGAATTGCCGCATCGGGGTTTGAAAGACTTTGGTTTTGAGCAGATGCCGTTCAAGAGATTCGGCCCTAATACCGCATTTTATTACTGCATGGTGATCGGTTTCTTTTTGTTCGAGACTTACAAGCAGGATGTTCTTAAAGGCGTGATTCCTCTGACGGCGTACGCTACCACCGCCCGGCGCCGGGCGGTTGATTTTGCTGCCAAGGTTATCCGGAGAGGAGGTCAGAATATTTTAAAGGTTACCCAGGCGGTGATGGATGGGTTGAAGATAGATATGCTCTGGCTGCGTTGTCAGAGTCCGCCGCCTATATGCTTATAGATTTTTG
This sequence comes from Candidatus Tritonobacter lacicola, assembly GCA_030765135.1. Taxonomy (GTDB): domain Bacteria; phylum Auribacterota; class Tritonobacteria; order Tritonobacterales; family Tritonobacteraceae; genus Tritonobacter; species Tritonobacter lacicola. The sequence continues at coordinate 2,089 of JAVCDC010000064.1, forward strand.
GCCCTCTATAAGATGTATGATCAGAAAACGTTAGAGGCGGAGCTTGTTCGCAGATAGAGAAATCTTGAGTTTTGTTCCGAGTAGACGCTTAAAATCTCAATATTGTAACCATCAAACTGTGCTATTTTAAGTGGCTGACTTAAAAACTGGGGTTTTCCCTTGTTGGTTGATTAGTTGAATCAACTAATAGTACTTTTGCTGAAGAATCGCTCAATTTAGGTATAAGCATTCGTATTTCTACATCAAGGCACTATCCTTATGGAGGATCAATTGGATATCCAAATCCATTCATGCCTGCAGGGGCGAACGGAATGAAGCTATTGGGACGGAGGGGGTCAATGGGCGCCTTTTGCGCCAACGCGGTTGCCGCATTGGCGCTTCTCTGGCTTGTAGATTCTGCTTCCCTGTGGTACCGATGCCCGCTGTTTCCGCGGGTTAGTGCGCTGATCTCCATCCTATTGTTACAGACCCTTACGTCATTCGCGCTATGCGGTCTTGTTTTGGGGTTTTTCGAGTTTCTACTGTTCAATCTCTCAGCCACCATAGCCGGGCTTTATGGATCTATGAGAAAAAGGGGGGCTGATGAAAAGTACATTTTGAAAATCCAGTCCTTGGTTATTACCTGCTACTTTATCCCTCTCATATACTATCTTTCCTACCGGCTCTTTCAGGGAGCTGGAATCTCTAGGAGTGCAATCGCTCCAGTGGGGTCTTATCTTACCGGGACCGTTCTCACTGGCCTGGCGTATATCTTAGTATGGGTACTTGTCACGGAGGCCAGAGCCTACAGCGCAACCCGCAGAAGGGGAATTCTGAAACCAATTATCCACATGGTGCTCATGGGATGGTTGATCCTTTTCTTTTATTGGGCGGACGCAACGCTCTATGTGAGGCTTTACGGTTATATCCATTATGTGCTCTGTCTTCTTTCACTAGCCTCTGCCCAGATCTTCCTGGCCCTGCTCTGGAATCAACTCAGTTTTAAATCAATGGAGGATTTTGTAAGGCCTTTCCAGTACCGGCGTGCTTTTCTCATAGCGGCGGTAGTTATATTCATCTTCGTGATTACCACAATTAAGGTGAATAGGAATCAGGAGCTTAGGTATCTTGCTTTCGAAAAAAGTGTCACGGGTGCGAAGGTGGCGCGGCTCCTTTCGGGTCTGCGTGTTTATCCCCCGCCCCGGGGCATGATGCCCGATCTGGTCAGGGCCAGAGAACTGTGGGCCGATCGAGGGTATAGAGCCTCCCCTTATAAGGGCACTGCCCGAGGGATGAACGTGCTCCTGATCACGGTTGATGCACTCAGGCCTGACTATCTGGGGGCGTATGGTGCGAGCCACTCTGTTACCCCAACCATGGATGCACTGGCAAAAGAAGCTATCATCTGTGACAGTTATTTTTGCCAGGTTGTTCCTGCAACATCGTTTTCGATTGCCAGTTTCTTCGCCTCAGATTTCGTGACCGAGCCATTCGGCAAGATGAGTCGGCCTCCAGTCACCCTGCCGCCTATTCTCAAGAATAGTGGTTATGTAACGATACAGGCTCACTCCCAGATCTATGATTTCACCATGAGCAGCTATATAAATTATGGCTGGGAGGTTTATGCCCCGGAGCGTTACCAAAAGACTGCAGACTCACGCTTCTCGGATGAGGTAACGGCTGATTGTGCAGTGGAAAGTATCTTCGACAGCTGGGACAAACCGTTCTTCCTATGGGCAGACTTCATGGGGCCCCATCATTTTGATAGATCGCAGATCCCGGGGAGTGGGGCGGCGAACATCGGCGCCCAGGAGCTCGAGATAGCGAAGGATAAGGCGGTGTATCGAAATGCGCTGGCTTATGTGGATGGCAAGATTGCGAAGATTTTAGATGCCCTGGTCAGGAAGGGCATAGAGGATGAGACCATAGTGATTATCACCGCCGATCATGGAGAAGCGTTCGGGGAGCATGGGTTCCGTTTCCATGGACGGACGGCGTATAACGAGGTTATCAGAATCCCACTTATCCTTCGCATTCCTGGGATCTGTGCTGCAAATATACAAGTGAACTGTGGAAACCTGGATTTGGCTCCCACGATCTTGGATGCACTTGGGCTACCCATCCCATCCTCCTTTAAGGGCTGTAGCCTTCTTAGCTTGGTTCATTCTGGGCAGCCTCCCTTTCCGGACTTCATACTCTGCAGATCTCTCTCCGTTGACGCACTGATTCTAGACCAGTACAAGCTGATCCATAACCGTGAGAACAACATCATGGAACTCTACGACATCCAGAGTGACTCACTGGAGCAGGAAAACCTTGTTTCGCGAGAAGAGTCCAGAGCTATGGATATGGCCTCGCTTCTCGGCGGCCTATTGGCGGAACTCGATAAGCGCGAACTAATCCCCGCTGGTAAAATAAAGGTGGGGGTGGAGAAGGCAAGGCCGCTGGATGAGTATCTCCGGGATCTGGATAGTCCTTCCCTAGAAGCGAGAATGAAAGCAGTTCAAGATCTGGGGGAGCTCGGAGCCCGGGAAGCTGTCCCTTTCTTTTTGAGGTTGCTTGATTCTGATGAGCAGTTCCCGATAAAGTTCGAGGTTGTGAACAGCCTGGGGAAAATAGGGGATCCGGCAGCCATCTTCCATCTTGAGCAGGCCCTGAATTCTGAGGAGCCCCTGTTGCGTCAGCAAGCAATCCTTGCCATTAGCCAGATAGACGATCCCCGTGTACCACAGATCCTCGTCGGTGCCCTGCACGAGGAAAATGACATGAAGACTCTCAAAATTCTCTACGATTCTCTGATAGCGCTAAATCATCCCCATTCTATCAGGGCCCTTATCGATTATCGCGTGCGGCGGGATGCGCCCCTCAGGTCGCCGGATAATCTGAAAGCATCCAGGGAGGTCAGAGAGAGAAACGAGAGTCTCTATAATATGCCCCTGGTGGCTTTTATTCGAGGGGGTAATGAGGAGATCGTGGAGCTACTTCTTAACTGGGAGAAGGAGGCCGATCCTATCACCAGGAAGAATATCTGGACCATCCTGTTGGCGCTGAGGAAGGAAGGCCTCCGGGCTGATGAGCTGGGTCGCGTAGTGTGTTTAGATCGGTGGTGGTTATCCGGTATGGCTTGCGAAGGGGCCAAAAAGGATTCCCCAACCCAGCCCCGACTTGTTTGGAGAAAGGTCAAAGAAGGTATCAGAGAGGCGCCCTTTTCCGATTGCCCTTTGATCGATCTCCGGGCGCAGAGTAAGGGGAGGGAAGGGTCTATCCTAAATCTGCGTACCTTCGTCAGGCCCACCAGAAGACAGGAGGGACATATCCTGGTGTGGTTTTCGGGGGAAATTAGGTTGTGGAATAATGATAAACTCGTTTTCGCTCAACAGCGGTCCTATCTCGATGCCCGCTTGGTCGATTTCGTGCCATTGAGTCTAGCCGAAGGCTGGAACGAGATTAGGGTGGAGGCGAGAGTAGATCCGCGTTCACGGTCTAGCAATATCTTTGGGGCGGCGCTTCTCCTTCCTTCAGAAGCAGAAGGCGAAATGTTGGAGATATCCGATGATGCCCCATAATCTGGCAGCACTTTCCGCAGCGCTTTTTGCCGCAATGCTTTCTTTGGCGTTTTTCGGGGCCTATATGGTCATCCTTCCACCGTTCTGCGATTTTAATATCCAGAATGATGATGGGCTTGACCATGCGTGTAACATCGCAAACGGGCATGATCTTTTTCACCAACACAGGATCTTCTACACCAAGATAGGTGATCTGTTTACGCGGACCTTTTATGCCAGTGTGCAGCCACCTGAGCTTGCCGCGACGCTCGGACTTCGCCTGGAGAGCGCGGTATTCGGAGCTGCTGGCGTCTACCTTTTCTTCTTTCTCGTTTTGTACCTCACATCCTCCAGGCCCACCGCTTTTTTAGCGGCCGCTTCCCTCGGGGCCTCGCGGGGCTATTTTCTGTTTTCCTCCGTGCCCGAATCGTATGTCCCCGCCGCGGCGGCGGTGCTTCTCTGCTTCCTTGTTTTCGAAAGGGCGCGCCGGAGCATGAAGCCGTGCGATTTTGCTTTGTTGGGAGCGGCGAATTTCTTCGCCGTTACCATTCGCCAAACAAACATTATTTTTACGGTCCCCCTTATCCTCTGGATTTTTATGGGCCCGGACAAAAAGCGGAGATCCAAACTTTTTCTGCGATATTTTCTAACGCTGTTTGCAGCGACCTCGCTAGCGTATATAGCTGTGTTTGTCATGAGGGATGGTGGGTTCAATTCATCGGAATTCCTCCGGTGGGTTAAGGGGTACGAGTCCCTGCCGGAACTGACACGATGGGAGTACCTGCGCTGGATCAACTCGAGAAATACCCTGATCCGCATCATGTGCTGTTACGGTTTGTGGCCTACCATGGCGCAGACATGGATGGTTCGAGATGCCCTTGGGCCTACCGGTCGCGTTCTGGATATATTTGTTCAGGTTCTTCTCTTTCTTGCCACCGCCATATTGGTCATCGCTGCGGTACGGCATTTTCGGTCAACTTGGCGCTTGTATCGGGAGACCCTGGCCGTGGCTTTTTCATGGTTCGTTGTCCATGAGCTGTTTTATACATACGAGCTTCCATATCTTCTTTACACGTTTACGGCTCCGACGATCTTCGTCGTTTTTCTCTTTCTTTACCTGCACGGGGCCTCGGACCGTGCCTCCGGATTCGCGGTCAGGGCGTCCAGGCTGCTTCTTCCCGTGTTTCTTCTAGCCTCGTCGGTTCTCACCGTAAGGACTGTTAACGGCACGTCTATCTGGGATGCTTATGAATTCATGCGGGAAACATCCTCCCCGGGGGATCTGGTGATAACCCGTGATGTGCGGGAGGCTTCGATCCTCAGATTCCTAATGCACAGGCGAGCCTACACTCTCGATTACTGGGAGAACCGCTGGGACAGGGTTCTGGACTCTCACATGCTCAGAAGCTTGATCGAGGAGACATCAAAGGAGGGGCGTAAGATTTTTCTCAAGAGCCCGGCAAATAAGCCCAGATTCGACGTTCAGGAGAGGTTCCCGTTTTTTTCCATTTGCTTTACCGAAGAGATGATAAGGGCCGAGAACTCTTTTTTCGCGGACTATGCGAGGAAAGGGGTGCGCTACCCTGATGGGACTCTCTGGGGCTGGGAATTACTCAAGCGATAGCTTGTGTAGCTGCCTGCGGATGGCGCTGCGATAGCGTCTCAGCGTGTAGTGCGCAAGGGCATGGAGGGGTTCCCGCATCCTCGCCATGGATTCCCAGAAGCTCATGAAAGGAATCGAGAAAACGTAGATCAGCCGGACCATCCGCACGTGGCGCGTATGAGAGACCCGTCTGACAAGTCCTTTTAGAAACGGTAACTTTCGGAGAAACGGTGCCAGCACCTTGATATTCGTAAGGAAGTAGCGCGAGGGCTGATTTAGAATTGATTCCCCCTGCATTTTGCCGAGTTCGCCCTGGCTGATCTTTCGAAGCGTCTCCGCATCGATGAGCCCATTCTTGATCGAATACTCCGCGATGTCTGTTCCGGGAAACAGAGTGAGCATGTTGGTGAAAAAGCCATCTGCATTTACCTTGAACATTATCTCCACGGTTTTCCATGCTTTTTCGGGCGTCTCATGCGGAAGGCCGAACATGACCACGAGTTCAAGGCGTATCCCTGCCTTTTTGATAAGTCTCGCCGCATTCAGGATCATGTCATCGTCCATGTTTCTTCGGAGGATAGCGTTTCGGATATGCGCATCCCCGGATTCGATTCCCATCCGGACCGTATGGCAGCCGGCTTTCTGGAGGAAGCTGACTACTTCCCGGGTGATGGTGTTTGGGCGGACAAGACAGTAGAAGGGAAGGCCGACCTCGGCAGGATACCTCTCGGTGAATACCCGGAGCCACTGCGCGCCCGCTGTAAAGGTGTCGTCCTGGAAGTGCACGCTGTCGATACGGAATTTCTGCTTGTATAGCTTCAGCTCCTCGATAACGTTTCCCACGCTGCGACGCCGGACATGCGGCCCCTTGTGACGGTAGAGTCGATGCAGATAGCTGTTGTAACAGTAGCTGCAGTCGAAGGGGCAGCCGCGGGAAGATATGACGTAAGCGCGCCTGGTGAAAACCCCCTCGCGCCAGAAGATCTCCTTGTCGGGAAATGGGAGGGAGTCGAGATCCTCGATGAACGGTCGCACGGGGTTCTTAAAAAATGCCCCGTTGGAATTTCCCCATATGTTCTTAATCCAGGTGACATCGCCTTCCGACTCGAGTTGCTGGACAAGCTCTAGAAGGGCTTCCTCTCCTTCTCCGCGGCACACATAATCGAAGCAGTCGTTGCCCAGTACATCTTCCGGCATGATGGTTGGGTGAATCCCTCCTGCTATGATAGGGGCGTCCGATGTCTCTTTCGCAACAAGCGCCATTTTTTTGGCCCAGGGGTAGCTGTTGGTAACGAAGGAGAAGGCTATCAGGTGGGGCTGGAAGGATCGTATTTTGTCGATCAGGCACTGGCGGAAGTTCAAAAAGCGATTCAAAATGGATGCTGTGAAGAAAAAGCTCCCTGCCGGGTTAGGGTCCGAGACAAGATCCACCTCGTGGCCGTGCATCTTTAGATAGGCCGATAGAGCTTCAATTCCAAGTGATTCTATCCACTCGTTTACGAAGAGGACTCTCATGGCTAAGCCTTGTTTGTGCGATCCGGTCAAGAAAATGACCAAAAGGAATTCAATTCCCGGTTCAGGCAAATCGCTAGGAAACATTATAGCATAAATTACAATTACATGGTACAAAAGTGCGAGTTGCCCGATTTAACCTCATTACCGTTAATAACAGTCAATTTCCAAAGTATTCGAACGTGAGGTCAAGGGTATTTTACGAGGTATCACGGTATTTATTCCGGCTGCCGCATCCCTCTGGCCTTGGTGATTGCATTGGGCATCAGGCTAGCGGGGGAGAGTCTGGTACAGGCACAAGCGTATTGGTTAGCTAGCGCAGGTAGCCGAGGGCGCGGAGCTTTTTATTCACTATTGATCTATAGCCGGATTCCGGCAAAAGGTCATCTTTTACCGGCGCCAGGACAACACTCCCGCGCTCTTTCAGTATGCGTCCCATATTCTCCTCGATTGCAGGATGCTTGCCGTACAGGTTCTTCGTCTCCCATGGGTCCGTTTCCAAATCATACAGATCCGAGCGGCCGGTGCGAAAATCGTGGACGAGCTTCCACCTGTTGTTCTGGATGCAGGAGAGGGCCGAGTGCACGCGCAGCGGTTTGTCCCGTATGCGGACCTCGGTCTCGCTGTATGCCTGCCCCGCAACGGCGTCACGGCTTTCAGCAAGAAGGTTTTTCAGGCTGCTTGGCTTGATATCGTATTTCATCGCGCCGTAGGTCTTCAAATCCAGCAAATCGATTACCGTAGGAAAGATATTTCTGATTTCCACGATGCCGTTCACGTGTTTTCCTCCCGCCAGAAGCCCGGGGCAGGAGATGACCAGGGGGACCCTGAGCATCTCGTTGTAGAGAGTCCAGCCGTGGAAGTAGTTTCCGTGCTCCGACAGTGCCTCTCCATGATCGGCCAGAAAGATTACCATGGTGTTCTCGATCAGGCCATGGTTTTCCAGCAGGGAAACAAGTTTTCCAACCTGGCCGTCTATCTGGGCGATGGCGTCGTCGTAGATGTTAATGAGATCGGAGAGCCTTGTCAGATCTGAGATGGGGGGGATGCCCTCGCGCAGTTCGCTGAGTTCGTGTTCGGTCAGGAGACGATCCTCAAGGTCGGGCGGCGTACCGTGAAAACGGCCTTTATAAGGTGGATATGTCCTGTAGGGGGAATGGGTGTCCATGTAGTGGATGTACATGAAGAAGGGTGACGGGGCGTTCCGGTTGATCCAGCGCACGGCGTCCTCGGTGACCTCCGGGGAGGAGATGTTATCCATGTCCGCCCAATAATCGAATCCCTGTGCGAAGCCCAGGCTTCTGAGTAGGTGGACGTTTGTATTGAAGCCGGCGGTCCGGTATCCATTTTCCCTGAAGGTCTCGGCCAGGGTCTTCAGGTCTTCGGAGAGGTAGGCCAGCTGGGGAACTTCATGATACGCGGGAACGTCAACGGCGATGAGTGCGCGGTGTTGATAGGGGTAGAGGCCCGTGAAAAGTGAGCCGACGGAGGGCTTTGTCCATGGGGCCTGTGGAAAAGCATTGGTAAAGACAACGCCCCGTGCGGCGAGCTCGCTGATGTTTGGCGCAGTGTCCCTTCCGTAACCGTAGCAGGGCAGGTGATCCGGTCTCATGGCGTCCGCAAGCACGATGATAACGTTGGTTTTCTCTATTTGGGCTCTTGCAGCTTCCTTTTCTTTTGATGGGTAGACGATACATGGATCTATCCATACCGGCCAGTCTACGGCTGGGTTGCCCTCATTCTCCGAGGTGACGGTGAATTCGAGGCGGATCTGGTGGCCCGAGAAATCTCCAAGGCCCACTTTCTCCCAGCGCTGGTAGCCGTATTCGGGAACTTTGTGTGTATTGAATGACCCCTCAAAAAGCGTTGTGCGGTTGCTTGAGCGGTCGATGGCATTTAATCTGAAAAAAGCTGTGATATGCGATTTAATGGCGGTCTCTTTCCAGAAGCCGATCCCGAACTTCAGGACTGCCTCCGATGGTACTTCTACCCAGTCCGTCAGGAAACCGTAGTTAGGCAGACTGTAGATCAACCTGTACTCGTCGTTGCCCCATCGCTCGCTTCCTGTCATAATCGTTCCCCGCAGCTCGCCGCCCCTCATGACGACCTCGGGAGGGCGTTGTTTGGAGGATATTGCCTCGATGTCGTTTGTAGCAAACTGGTCCATGATCCGAATGAAGTCCTTACCCGTGGCTCCCTCGAGAGGCCACATTTTCCGCAGCTCCTTTGTCCCCGGCCCTTTGGGTCTGTAGAGGAGGTCGGGCCGGTTGATCCAGCCTGTTTTGGTGCAAAAAACAGGAGTTCCCTCCGGGAACAGCCTTTCGGCCAGAACGTAGTTCTCTTCGATGGCCTTGCCGAGTCGGCGGATGTCTATGTATTCGGGCCATTCGTCGAGTATGATGGCGCTGTATTCCTTATTCTGGATCTTGCGGAGAAGGTCCGGAGGCATTGATTCGCAGGTGATAGCCCGCCTCCCCCTCGCATAGCGGTCAAAAAGAGCATCGTGGTGGAAGCCTGGTTCCTTCCCTGCCATCATCGGGTAATAGGGGTGGTACTCCATGAGAATATCGCCGTCTATCTCCCGTAGCCTTTCTATAAGAGCATCTCCGGCTTCGTAATCTAGCCTCGTAGGTATCTGGTGCCAAGGATCATAGCGAAAGAGCCAGAGCTGGAATGCCATGATGCCGTAGAGTATCAGGTGGCCCATGTGTCCCGGAACGCCTTTCCAGCTCGCCGCGAAGCTCCAGAGAATGCCGGTTAGGACGGCGCCGAAGAGGACTACGGGTATCACCACGTTTTTGTACGCCCCCGGGTGACTCAGGGTTACCAGATAGCAGAGATAGGCACCGAGGAAGGCGATTAGCCAGGTCGGTTTTGGTCGCGTTCTCTGCCTTGTTACGATTGTCCAGGTTGCACCAATGGCGAGGATGAAAAACGAGAGAACGAACAGCGGCATCCGGTAGACCAGATAGTTGCAGGTTGTACTGAACGTGGCCGCCCATGTGAAGCCGTGGCTGACCGGTGCGCCCATGGTGTAGTTCAAGAACCATCCCCCCGTGCGGATATTAAAAGCGCCGAAGAGGAGCGGAGGGAAGAGTATGAGCGATATCGTGAACGCCGCGGCTTTCCTCTTGCCTTCGAAGATTGCGCACAGGATAGCGAAGGGAAATAACACGAGGAGGTTTTGCTTGGAGAAGATGGCTAGGGTTAACAGTAGAGCTCCTACTACTTGTGTTTTCCATTCCCCGAACCTGATAATGTAGAAACCTCCGAGAAGGAGCGCGAGCGCCATACTGTCCATCCGGACGATGTCGTACCAGAAACCCGTGATGCCGTAGGCCGCGAGGAAGATCGATGCTCCCACGATGCCCGCCTGCCTGTTTGCGGTCTCCCTGCGGACGATCCGCCAGACGAGATAAGCGATTATCAGGGTGGAGATGATGGAGACGCACCTTCCTGTCCAGAGGTGTATTCCAGTGAAAAAAGAGATTAGGGCCAGAACGTAGTAGTAGAGCGGCATGTACGTCCATGGAAAGAAGCCCGCATTGGGGGCGACGTAAATAGGGTGGCCTCGTAGCGCCATCATGGTGTGGCACAGGATACCTCCTTCATTCCATTCTATCTCATAGGGATAGGCAAGCCGCGACAGGGCTACGACAAGGAAGCAGACGGAAAATAGGACGAGGGCGGCGAGAAGAGCCAGCCTAAATGCGAAATCCACGCAAGCGAGGGCTTTTTTCACGGATCACCTATGTATCCCGGTATCACAAAGCCGTGGTGCAACTTGGAGTACCACGACTCTTTTCACCTATTACGCGCTATCATAGTAAGATCGGTAGCCCGAGGCAATCCTAAAGATGGCGGGCCGGGCACCTTTGCGATCCGCAACCACCGTTGCGAGCTCCGTGCCCTGGCGGGTTTTCCGGGGCAGCGACGGGTTCCTAGAAAGCTCCAGCCAGACCGGTGGACAACATGCTTACGGAAGCGTGGCCGGGTGGACGGCTTGCCGATTTTTCGTAACTACCTGATATTAGCGCCAATATTGCAGTTCGTCAGCGTACGCGCTTGTTGCGAGCGGCTAAATCTATTCTTGCCTTTGCCCCCGGGTTAGTGGACAATTGCATTGGGAGCAAATGAAATTCAGCGTCGTAATACCTGTTTACAATGGTGAAAAAACCATAGCCGGGCTCGTCGATGAGCTGGTGAGGGTGCTGTCCCGCGATGAGCTCGAGATCGTTCTCGTTAATGACGGGAGCTCCGATAACAGCCACGAGGAGTGCGTCTCGATTTTCGAAAGATACAGGAATACAGTCAAATATATTTGCCTGGCCAGAAACTTCGGCGAGCACAATGCCGTCCTCGCCGGCCTTAACATGGCCGCCGGGGATTATGCGGTAATAGTCGATGATGATTTCCAGAACCCGCCGGAGGAGATCCGGAAGCTTATCGACGAGGCGGTTTCGAAAAAGTACGACGTCGTTTACAGTTATTACAGCCGGAAGCATCACTCCTGGTTCAGAAACCTCGGCAGCCGCTTCGACAACCTCGTCGCGGGCTATCTCCTGAACAAACCAAAAGGCCTCTACCTGTCGAGCTTCAAATGTTTGAACCGCTTTATAGTGCGGGAGATAATCAAATACAAGGGCCCATATCCCTATATCGACGGCCTCATCTTAAGAGCAACCGGGAACATAGGAAAGGTCCTCACCAGGCACGCCGAAAGGAGGGAGGGAAGGTCGGGGTACACGCTGAGGAAGCTCGTGCATCTGTGGCTGAACATGTTTGTGAACTTCTCCGTGTTCCCCCTGAGGTTCAGCGCTATTCTCGGTTTTATTTTTTCCCTGCTGGGAGGCATTTTGAGCGTCGTGTTCATCATTGAAAAGATTGTCAACCCCGAGGTCCCGGTGGGATTGACCGCGATACTGGTCTCCATACTGATCTTCGCGGGAATACAGCTCATAATGCTGGGTCTGATAGGCGAATATCTCGGAAAGCTGTTCTTATCGTACAACCAGACGCCCCAGTATGTCGTGCGCCGGGTCTTTGACGGCGAGACGGGGCGGGAGAAAGCGTGACGGAGCGCATGAGAAACGAAGTGTCGAACTATTACATGGGCAGGAAAGCCATAGTCACGGGCGGCATGGGTTTCATAGGCAGCAATCTGGCCATGAAGCTCGTGCGGGCGGGTGCGGATGTCACGCTCATCGATTCGATGATACCGGAATACGGCGGGAACCTCTTCAATATCGAAGAGATCAAGGATAAAGTCCGGCTGAATTTCTCCGATGTGCGTGATCAGCACTCGATGAACTTCCTGGTTCGCGGCGCCGACAGCATGTTCAATCTCGCCGGCCAGGTGAGCCATATCGACAGCATGAGAGACCCGTACACCGACCTGGAAATAAACGCCAGGAGCCAACTGTCCATTCTCGAATCCTGCAGGAGATACAACCCCGGTATCAAGGTTGTCTTCGCGAGCACACGGCAGATTTACGGGAAGCCGGAGTACCTGCCCGTCGATGAAAAACATCCCCTGAGGCCCGCCGATGTTAACGGAATCAATAAACTGGCCGGTGAATGGTATCACACCCTTTACCACAGGGTGTACGGGATAAAGACGGTGTGCCTGAGATTGACGAATACTTACGGCCCGCGCCAGCTCATGAAGCATAACAGGCAGGGGTTTATCGGGTGGTTCGTCCGCCGGGTCATCGAGGGGAAAGAGATCGAGCTCTTCGGTGACGGCAAGCAGCGGAGGGACCTTAATTATATCGATGACGTCACAGACGCCCTTTTAATTTCGGGCCGCGATGATTCCCTCAACGGCAAAATATTTAATCTGGGCAACTCGCCGCCGATATCCCTGGAGGAGATAGCAAAGCTTTTAATCCGGCTCAATGGCTCGGGGAGCTGCCGTCTCGTACCTTTCCCGGAGGAAAAAAAGAAGATAGACATAGGGGATTATTACTCATCATACGATAAGTTCAAAGATGCCACAGGTTGGGAGCCCCGGGTTACCTACGAGGATGGTTTTCGCCGGATGTTGTCGTATTACGGAAAGAACCGGCGTCACTACTGGTAGCATAATGTCTTCTCCCGGCACCATTCCTTTCATCGATTTCAAGAGGCAGTACCGCTTGATCGAGGGAGAAATCCGCGGAGCAATCGAAAGGGTTTTTGACTCCGGGTATTTTATCCTGGGGAGAGAGGTTGAATCCCTGGAGCGCGAGTTCGCCTCGTATTGCGGGAGCTCTTTCGGGGTGGGCGTCGCCTCGGGCACGGAGGCCCTCTACGTCTCTCTCCTTGCCTGCGGCATAGAGCCCGGCGATGAGGTGGTAACGGTGGCCAACGCGGGCGTACCCACCATCGCGGCCATCACGCTGGCGGGCGCGATACCTGTATTCGTCGATATAGACCCGGGGAGTTACACCATCGATGTCTCGAAGATCGAGGAGGCGATAACCGATAGAACAAGGGTGCTGCTGCCCGTCCACCTGTACGGACAATGCGCCGACATGGCGCCTCTCCTCGAGATAGCGGGGGAGCACGGCCTGAAGGTCGTGGAGGACGCGTGCCAGGCTCACGGGGCGTCGTACGGTGGGAAGAGGGCCGGCTCGCTCGGCGATGCCGGGTGCTTCAGTTTCTACCCGACGAAAAACCTGGGCGCCTACGGCGATGCCGGGATGATAGTGACCGGTGACGCCGGAACCGCGGAGAGGGCGCGGCTTTTAAGAAATTACGGCCAGGTCGATAGATATCATCACAGGTTGAGGGGAATAAACAGCCGGCTCGACGAGATACAGGCGGCCGTTCTGAGAGTGAAGCTTAAATATCTCGACGCGTGGAACATAAAGAGGATCGAGATAGCGGGTAAATACGAAAAGCACATCGTCAACGGGCTCATTACCAAGCCCGGGAAGATGGAATACGGCACACACGTTTTTCATCTATACGTAATAGCGTGTGAGCTAAGGGATGAGCTGCGTGAATATCTTGGGAAAAAAGGGATAGCGACGCTCATACATTATCCCGTCCCCGTGTATCTGCAGGAAGCTTACGCCGGATTGAAGGAGAGGACGGATTGCCCGGTCACGGAGAGCTCTTCCAGGACGGTCCTTTCCCTGCCCCTGTACCCCGAAATAACAGACGGGGAGGTCAGCCGTATCTGCGCGGCGGTGAATATATTTCAATAAAATTGTCCCGGAAGATTTTATTTCACCATTCGGGAAAACGGTAATAACCGATGTCCTTGCCCTCCTCGAGGGATGAGCGGTATTCGGGATCGACGCAGCTCATCACGGTCTCGAAGAGTTCCTCGTTGCGCCTCATCCGGATGTGCGTGGGGGGATCGTACTCCCAGACGGCCACGGAACCCAGTCCCCTGTAACAATCATTTTTGTATTGGTGGGGGACGTCCTCCAGCGCATCCGAGAATTGCCGCATCTCTTCGGGGCCGGGATCAGTCACCTTAACAACGAGCTGATAACCGAGCTCTCTACCGAGCCCCTCGTAACAATATCGCCGCACAGCGCTCGGAATCTCTCCATACACTGTGCTGCATTTTTTCACCTCCGGTCTTAACCTGTGATAAATAAACCTGCCAAGGGCCATGTAGATGTCTGGCCGGAACTTCTTGTCTATTGATCTCACCTTATCCTGAAACTCCGTCGGTCCTCGCTGAAAATAGATTTCCGCCACGGCATCGGCGAAGCCACGGATTACCTGTTTCTGGGTCTCTCCCCGGCGTGTCGCCATGATCTTCTCGAAGGCCGCATCGGCCCGGTCCTCCATGTACTTCCTCGCCATGTGTTGCCCAACGATCCAGCCCCAGTAGGTATCCATGTCCCGGAACCGGCTTGGCCGCGCTGAAGTAAGGTTGAGAATCCCCATAACATTCACGGCCAGCAGGACCGCGCCCATACACCAGGCCGCGCACTTTACGAGCGATTTTTTCGACTGCGCCAGCCCCAGTATGAACAGGGGGACAATAAGGCAAACAACAGGATAAATGGGGAGGATGAATCTCACGCTTGCCGAGTTGAATGGTTGAATAAAGTTCGAGAGGCAATAGGCAATGATGAGCACGGGGGGGAAGAGAAGGGTAATAGCTATTTTTTTATCCCCATCTCTCATATTTTTACTAGGCCTTGTTCTGCTACGGATGGATTTAATCAGCAAGAAAAAGTAGGCTAATAAAATAGAAAAATAGAAAGCATAGTTGAGGATTGTCCCGAGAGAGGAGGATATATCCTCGTAATGCCAGATTTGAGCGAAGAAGCGGCCGAATAGAACGGTCGCCCTGTGCATGATATTCTGAAGGTTGGCACTGGAGAGAAATGCTGTCTTGCCGGCGAAGTGAACGTGTTCCTGCAGGTTCCAATAGTTCTTTAAGGGAAGTATGCCGCTTCCCAGCACCGCCGCCAGGAGAAAGAGCGAGACCGGCCTGATCCGGAAAAAATCCCTGCGAAAAATGGCGAAGACAAGGAGACAATAAACCGGGAATATTACGCAGATGGGATGGAAAAAGAGACAGAAACCGCTGAGCAGGCCGAGCAGCGCGGCGTCAGGCAGGCGTACCGGACCTCCTGATCGCGGTAAGCATATTCTGTAAACAAGAACCAGAGACAGGACGAGGAACAACTGGCTCTGCGGGTAGTGGCCCAGCGCCCAGAGAGACAAGCGGACCATGCCGGGTGGGGCGAGAACATAGAGAAGCGCCGCTCCCGCCGCCGTGCGAAGGCCGAACTCCCTGAGGGCGAGATAAAAGAGCGCTATAAGGGTTGCCAGGCCGACTGTTAACGCTGTGAGCTTGAGGGCGAAGTAGCTCGGCCCGAGCGCGAGGAAAAAAGGGACCGCGAGAATGCCGTCCACGATGAGATAGCCCTCATACGGCCTGTCGGGGTACGATGTGAGGGGGAGAATGGGACCGTTAATTAATTCTATTGCGATATTGCTAACGTAGAATTCCTCGATGTCCGGCTGTATCCTCATGGGGAATCCCCTGTACAGGGGCTCCGAGTTCAGAATAGCCAGCCTGGTGAGGATAAAGGCGAGGCATATAAGCGAGGAGATTACGAGGCTTCTGGACCGTAGAGTCATGTCACAGTCCACTTATTTTATACAAGAGCCTGTAAAACCACTTGTAAATGTCGTACGCAATTCTCTCAAAGCAAAAGCGGAATAATTTCCGGTTCCATCGGAAAAGCGCCAGTTTATGCAGGCACCAAACTGGAGAGCCGGTGAGAAATTTTTCGTACCGGAATGCCAGGAAGGAGAGCAAAAACAGGTTGCGCAGCAGCAGCTTGTCTTTAACCCACGGGGTATTGACGTAATCCATTGTCATCAGCCCCCATCCGGCGAGCGTTTTCGGCGGTTTGAAACCGGCTTCGAGCGATTCCTCGTAGAGAGGCGTTCCCGGGTAAGGCGTGTAGGGCTGGAGGCCTATCTCCGCGCGGGGATCGGTTTCGTGTATCCAGCTCGCAAAGTCGATCGTCTCCCTGAGGTCGTCTTCCGTACATGCAGGAAAGCCCATCATAAGAGAGTACATCGGCTTGATGCTTGATTGCGCCATGAGCTTGACGCCTTCTTTCAGCTGAGCGCTTGTCTGGCCTTTGTTGATGTAGCGGAGCACCCTGTCCGACGGAGACTCGGCCCCGAAAAAAAGGTAAGAGCAGCCGCTCTCTTCCATCGCGCGGATAAGGCCGCTGTCCAGGAAATTCAGGGAGAGGTCGGCGGACCAATTGATCCCCAGGCACCTGGTGATATCGCAGATGCCCAGGATCCTCTCCCTGTCGTACCCGATATTGTCGTCGTAAAATAAAATTGACCCGGCCCCCAAGCTCTTGACTTCCGCCAGCTCTTGCTCTACCGTATCGAGGTTTTTCAGACGGATGGTCTTCTTGTTGAAAAACCTGTTGTAGCAGAAGCGGCACCTGAAGCGGCATCCGCGGGAGGTCTGGATCCCCACGGGCTCCCTTACATCTTTTCTTCCCGTGTAAAGCATCAGCATTTCCCTGGCCTTGCCGTAATACGGCGACGGTATCAAGTTGAAGTCCAGGAATTTCCGCTCCTCGTTCACGACAGTCTTCGGGCCGTCTTTCCACACGAGGCCGGGTATGCTCCCGAAGTCCCCCGTGCCTTCTCTCAATGTTTTCGCTAGCTCCAGTAGGGTCAGCTCTCCCTCTCCGCAAACAACGAAATGTACCAGCGGGCTCTCGATGGTCTGCTCCGGGCACATGGAAGGGTGTATGCCGCCCCAGACTATGGGAATGTCCGGGCTCACCTTGTTTATGCAGGAGGATATTGCCAAGCCCCGCGTAATCTGGTAGGAGGTCATCGAGGATATCCCCGACAGCAGCACATCGCCCTCCAGAAGCTCTTTGAGCACCTTCGGGGAATGTATTCTTTCGTCGAAGTACTCCACGCGGAAAGATTCCCTTTCCAGGAAAGAACCCAGATAGAAGATGGAGAGGGGGGTGGAGACCGAATGGGGAAACGGGCTGTGCCGCGGGTATATCAGTACGATCACGCCGTCTCCTCCGCCCGAGCGCTTATGTGCCGTCATGATTGGATCACCTCGAATATATCACGATTTTTTTTCCGCCAGAACGATTACGGACACGCCGAACGGGAAGTTCACGCATCGCAGCGCGTTCTTCTCGAGTACCAGCAGGTTGTGGAGCAACGAGTTGAGTATGCGCGGATAGGGTCTCACGCTCCCCACCGCCCGTGACATGTCCTTAACTCTATGCAGCCGTTTTGTGAATAACCTTACGACAGTTATAGGGAGGAAGAGGATGCTGTTCGCATACGTCGCGCGCAAGATCCTGAAGCCCGCTTCCTCCAGCTTGCCCACGAGCTCGTCCCGAGTGTACCTTCTCACGACGCCTGCCGCGACGCTGTTTTCATCAAGCAGGAACATGAAGGCGACCTCGTTAAAGAGGACTTTCCCCCCCCTCCTGCAAACCCTGTGTATCTCCCTGACGGCGCTCATATCATCTCTAATATTCTGGAGAACGTCAAAGCAACCGACCACGTCGAATTGGCCGTCCTTGAACGGTATGCGCTCCGCCGAAGCCCGGACGATCCGGTCCAGGCGCCTGAGTTTGCAATAGTGCACCGCGAGCGGGTGGAGGTCGAAACCGAAGGTTGCAACGCTGTTTCCCCCGTTTTGCATTCTCCTGTTGAGGTACTGCAAGCGCCCCCCCGTTCCGCAGCCCATATCCAGGTACTTCAGCCTTCTCCCCGGGCTCTTCAGATATTTTTCGAGGATGCTGAACAGGATGCAGCGCATCCCGGTGAACCACCAGAAGCTCTCCTCGTTTTTGTAGAAAGTATGGTACTCCGCCTCGTTCATTTAGCATCGGCCCTCTTCCCCCCGCAGGGGGTTTGCAGTAGCGCCGCGGCAACACCGGCAAGTATTACGAGAGAGTTTGCAAGGTGTATTACTATAGCCGCTAAGCAAAATCTGACCCCCTGCTCTTTGAGGCAGTAAATAAAAAAACGCCCGTTGATGAAAAGGTAGAGGGTGCAGCAGATAGCGAGGGCAAAGCCGCCCTTTCCACATGAAAAGAGCGTGTATAAAAAGGCCACGAACACGGGCATCGCGGCGATGGTTCCAACCGCTTCCGAGGATGTTGACCCCGCGCTATCGAATTGTCTCCTCTTCATAAATATCTTGAACCAGAGTCGACCGCGGTGGAAAAAATTCCTGGCGTTGCGCGGGAAACCGGGGAAGTGGTGGTCGACCTGAATCCTGGTATCCAGGACGATTTTATATTTTTTCCCCAGGCGGTAGCCGAATTCGTAGTCCTCAACCTCGGCGCCGCTATACTTTGTGTTAAATCCCCCGGCATCCATGAAGACCTTCCTGCGGATAGCCCCGCAACTCGTTTCAAAAGATTCCATCACTTCCGCGTCCTTGAACCAGAAATAGCACAGCAGCGCTTTGTACAGGGGAAAAAGCCCCTTGTTGAGCGGGCGTTTTGAGTATATCCCCACCAGACAGTTTAACTCCGGCTCCGTTGCAAATCTTTCAACAATATAGCGCAATGTATCATGGTGTACCCTAACATCGGAATCCAGAAAAAGCAGTATTTCACCTCGGGCGACCTCAGCACCTTTGTTACGCGCCACGGCGGGTCCTGATTGCTTTTTAAGGCGGATGATACTCGCGCCGAGCTTCCTCGAGATTTGAGCCGTCTCGTCAGTCGAGGCGTCATCGATGACAATCAACTCCATGTCCTTAAAACTGGAAGCGCGAATCGAGTTGAGTAAAATCTCCAGTGTGTTATGAGCGTTGCGCGCGGGTATGATAATCGAAATCATGGCTGTTCGCACCATAATGTGGTTCGAAGATTACCGTGTGCACTGCGGTAGTGATCGAACGGCAAAAAATTTTCGGGGATTTTCTTCTTAGGCGCATTATATCTTTTCATGTTGTAGACGCTGCCGGATAAAGATCATCGGTGATTACGAAACATGGTTCAAGGAATTAGCAGAACGGGATACCTTAATACAGCAGTAGGTTATCGTTCCACAACGAGGCATCGGAGAAGGCCGCTTCTTTGTACTGATACCCCTCCAGTGCTTTTTCCTTCAGGTTGGTCAGGGAGGGATCTATTCCGCTGCCTATTTCATAATCGCTAAAGAGATCCGAAAAAAGAAGGCAGTGCTTTACCTGAAGACTTTCCCTCATTTTGTTCAAATCTTCTATATTCTCGGGCATTAGAATCGTCTTTCTATCTTCGTACCAACTAATGATATGGGCAGAATCGGAAATAATGGGACTTTCTCTGTCGACTTTTTCCAGGAGGGGGGCCCAGTAGCCTTTAAAATGAGGTTCCGATTCCCAGATGCCTCGCTTCGTAGAGATCAGGATGGGCATGGCATTTATGAGGATGAATACAGCGATAGCCATGCACTGTATATGTTTGCCTTTTGCCGTGAAGTTTTCAGCCAGCCTGAAAAAACAGGCCACCGCGACAGGTATGACGAAAGGATAGAATATCAGGTAGGGTCTGTGGGGTGGCCACGCGGTGTAGAAAAGCTGGGTTCCTATGACGATTAGGATGAGGATGTAGGTTAGCTGTCTCAGCTTCTCGAATCGCTTATCCCCGAGCTTATATAGGATAGCAAGCAGAAATAAGGGAGTAAGGAAGTTCCCGGTGACGAAGGTCAACGTGATGAGCTGGGCCTTGACGCGTTGTACGATAACGGCCACGGAGATATTACCGGGCGCCCATGCGCCGTCGGTTTTGAGCAGACTGGATAGCCCGGGGCCATCGTACGTGTCCCTGATCCCCGCGAGGGAGAAGAAGGGATTTCCCGAAACAACTAGGTTCCTGATAAGCCACGGGGAGATCACTGCGAAGAAAGCGGCGATACACAGGATAACGCTTTGCAGTTTCCTGTGCGAGCTGGCCCTGTATATATACCACGCCACGGCGGGAAGGAACACTATAGTGCCGTATCTGCTGAGGTAGCAGAGCCCGAGCACTGCGCCGGGCAGGAGGCATCCGATGAGCGTTCTGTCGTTGTAGGCGTATAGGGTGTAGAACAGGATGCTGAACAGTGCTAGGACGGGTATATAGTCTTCCCAGACGCATTCGCCGAGAATATTTGCGTTGGCCGCGAGAAAAATGCCGGACAGTGTCGCGGTTTTCAGATCAAATATTCTCAGTGTGAGGATGAATACGAAAAAAATTGTTAAAAAATAGAAAAAGAAGTTGCAGCTAACGATGACCCAGATAGATTTCGAAAAGATCGCCATGGCAAGAGCAAGGAATAAAGTGAAGAAAGGCGGGTGAAGCAAGTCCGGCTGGGGTGATGGAAAACTGGAACGCCCTATCACTATGGGGAACATGACGTTTGTTGTCATCCCTCTGCCCGTCAGCATGTTTCGCGCTACGTTCGCATAATAATATAAGTCTACACTGCCGTAACGCATGGGGGATATAAATCCCTTTATGGACGCTTCAATCGTTGTTAAAGTTAAGAGAAGCAGAACAGCTACGGCAAAAACAATAATTAGGGCGAAGATGGCTTTCACATTCATCATCATTGCATGTTCCCGGTAAAGCGGACTTTCCGAACTATAGGCCATACCGGTTTTAGGCGCAAGGGATTTTTGCGCCAAAAATTTTAGTTGAAGTCGCATCTTTTTTTGATATGATGCTTAAATTGTGCGTGCTGCTGTGATGCTTGTATATTACCAAGGGAAAGATTGGGCTTGTGCGGCCTGACTGTTGACCTTCCAGGGCTTATACCGACAGAGTAGCATCGAAAAGTGTGGGCAGCTTTTTAGTAAGGGAAAAGAAGGAATGACTAATATAGTTGATGGCTTGAAAGAACCGAGGTTATCGCTAAAAGATATCTGTCGCTTGATAGATAGAACGGATAACTTTGTGATTTATGGAATAAATGCGCTGGGTCAAAAAGTCACGAAGATGTTGGAGAGAATCAACAAGAGGGTTATTGGATTTGTGCATTCAGGAGATGGGGGTGATTTAACAGATGAGGAGATAGATGAGATCGGGAAAATCGATCTTAAGAATAGCAAAATTATAATAGCATCTTATCATGAGCTGGAGATTGCAAAGCGGCTCACGGCTCAATGTAGCCTCTCGTATTACAAGGATTTCGTCTTTTTTGACCACGTAAAGATGGCCATAGATAGAGATTTTCCGGATTCATTCGGAAGTGATTTTTTTTATTTTCTGAAGAAGGAACAAAGCAAGTTTAAAAAAGCCTTTAACATTTTGGAAGATGAATATTCAAGAGAAATTTACCAGAAGGTTCTCAAGTTCAGGGTTGACATTTTTAGCCCGGAAAATATCGCGCTGGATGACCTTCCCACCCATATTGAGGTTCAAAATGAATACGAAGCCGGTTCGGCCCGCTATGTTGACCTGTTACCATCGAGCATACCGGAGAGCTTGAGAAAGGACATTGCGTTTAAAATAAGCCTGGACCCATATAGCTATTTCGATGTAGTCACGCCGAGGAACAAGAAGGTGATCCTCAACATCGGCGCGTATAACAATACGTCCGTGATGTTCGCGTTTCTTTCACCGAAAAGCGTCATCTACGCTTTTGAGCCGCAGGAGGATATGCACAGGCAGAATGTCAGGCTGTCAGAGATTTGCCCTAGTATTAAGCCGATAAAAGCCGGTGCATGGAACAGGACGGGCAAGGTTCCTTTTGATGTCCGGGTATCGGACATTTGCGGAACAACCGACTCGAGCATTCACGATGACGGTAACAGCGTAATAGACGTGTACAGGATTGACGATTTTATCGCTGAGAACAATATCGAGTGTGTCGACTTTATAAAGATGGATATAGAGGGAGCCGAGCTCGAGGCTTTAGAGGGGGCTAAGGATACTATTCGGGAGCACGGGCCGGATTTAGCTATCAGCATCTATCACAAACCCGAGCACATGCACAGCATCCCGCTGCTGATAAAGGATATGTGCCCTGAGTACAAAGTCTATATAGATCACAGGTATTATAACCCTACGGCAACGATATGCTTTGGCACAAAGTAATGAGTGAAAGCGTCAACGTAAAGATGAGCAAGCAACCTGCCGGAATAAGCGCCATGGAGAGATGGAAGTCATTGTCCGTCATCGTTCCTGCACTTAACGAGGAAGGAAATCTTGAAAGAGTGCTTGCAGATGTGGCCCGGGAGGCGGGCGGCATGGATTTGGATTGGGAAGTTATCGGAGTTGACGACGGTAGTCTGGATAGAACAGGCGATATTTTTCGGAAGGCGGCGGCTGGGGAACCAAGGATAAAATATCTCCGCCACGAGAGGACGATGGGTGTTGGGACCAGTTTCAGGGATGGGGTCGAAGCGGCGACTAAGGACATAGTTACCTGGGTACCGGGAGACGGCCAGAACGGGGTGAGAGAAATTTTAAGGTATCTTCCCCTTATGGAATATGTGGACATGATTGTGCCGTTTGTTGTCAACATGGAAGTCAGAGCGCGTATACGAGTATTTCTTTCGAGGCGATATATACGGATCATTAACATCGTTTTCGGGACAACCTTTAATTATACGAACGGGACCAATGTCTATCGCAGGAAGATTTTCGAAAATATGAGTCTTCGCTCCAGGGGCTTTATGATTCACACAGAGTGCGTTATAAAGGCGGCCCGGCAAGGGTACATGTTTGCAGAGGTTCCAGTACGACTGCCGGCGAGGCAAAATGGAGGATCGAAAGCTCTACTTTTCAAATCTATTACCGGTCTTGCGAAGGAGTTTTTTTCTCTCTTTGTCTCAATTCGCCTCTTTCCTTAGTCCATCCTTTTTTTATTCCTTGTAAAATGTAGATATAGAATTGCTCCGATTCGCATATAGTGCCGTTGAACCTCGTTGCTTCCACCACGGGGTACTTTACCAGTAAGGCGTCATCGAGAGGCTTATTCAGTATCAGGAGGATATTAGGGCCGCATTCCTCCTTTAACTGGAGCAACTTTCGAATGATCGTGTCCGGAGAGACCCTGCCGGCGAAGTCTCCATCAACTGTTACACCCGGGGCGCTCAGAAACTTTTCATGCACCGGATCGTAGAGCTCCCTGTCGAGGTAGCCGATGACGGGAGTGATTGCTGCATGCGGATATCCGACGATCGTCCATTGATCCATTCCCGAATCCTTGATCCATTTAGCGGCTTCTTTGCCCGCAGAGAAGGGCCTGGCCATATCCACGCTTACCGGTGTTATAGTGCAGAGCACTTGGACGCCTAACAAGAAGCTAACGATCGCACTCTCGATACGGCATGAGGACATGTTGGGTATTCTGTTGTTTATTCCGGTGCCGGTTTCATTCACCCTGCTGCGGTGCATCCAGAGGCATGCCAGGATCATAATATACTGGTAGGAGATGTGACGGTAGAAACCAACGCAGTATACGTAATGTAAAGCAACCATCCCCAAATATGAAAGTAAGTATATAAAGAGCACGGTTCGATTTTTATAAAGAACGAGCGAGATGGCCGTGATGAAAATAACGGATATCACTATCTTCAATGGGGGGGGTATAACGCAAAGAACGTTCGTGTCCCAGAATTGCAGTTTCGGAAATTGAATGGGAAACAGAGCGTAAATGGGAGAAAAAAGCGCTTCAGCCGACCTCTCGAGGGTATTTTCCTCGATTCCGCCTGAAATGTTTAGTGGAAGATCGCCGTAGATCACGTAGGGAAACGAACACTGCGCCGCTGAAATAAGACATCCTAGGAAGACGATGCACGAGAAGACCATTTTTTTGCTTCCGGGAACGCTGGCCGCCGCTCCTTCCCTTGTTGCGGTAAATTCAATTATTAATGAAAGTCCGATGGCCGCGGCGACTACCAGGCCCATGAAACTTGAGTTCGCCAGTAGAAACAACAGTATGGCCATAGCGATCAAGCGCTTGCACCTGCTCGGGTAGATGCAGCATATGACGAATATCAATAAGATGCCCGTCGAATAACATCTGCTGATAACGGAGAGTTCGTAAAAGATCATGTATCCGAAGGGGAAGAGTGCTTTTTGAAGCCTCGTAAACGGCGAGAAGTACGCGAAGATGTACACGATCGCGACGGCGATGATGACGTGCAGGAACTGCATGCAGAGCGGCGAGCGCGTGGCGAAATTCACAATGTACAGCATGATGAACCAGAGCGCCGGGTGGACCTCTTCCGCGAAGTTGCGGAATAGAGCGTAAATGGAAGAGCTGTTTCTCGCTATGAGCCATGCCTGCATCTCGTCTCTCCACATCTCGTGATGTGAAATGACGATGAGTTCCAGCATCATAAAAATTGCTGTTAAAATAATCGCGAATTTTCTATCCGTTTTCATTACCGAGGCAAATAGATCAGTTATGCGCTGACCGGTTGACCGTTTCTTCTGTCTAAAAGAGTTCCTCTCTTGCATAGCTAATACTTGGTAGGAAGGATATTTTGGCCAAGACGGTACTGGACGGGGTATACGGCAGGCAGCGAGGATGCCATAATGGGCTGGTGAGGCTCTGCCAATGAACTATTTATCTTGGACACTGGCCCCTCTGAATTAACCATTACTGACAAGGGTGCTGCGGAATTCCCGTTTCAATTTCATCATTTCCTTGATGAGGTCGATCACCACCCGGGGTTTGACCAGGCCCATCTTGCCGGCAAGACTGGCTTCGAATACGGGCCTCCCACCCTTTCTAGGATAGTGGCTGACGGGAACCTCGATGATCCTGGCTCCCAGTTTTCTGGCCTTTGCCAGGATTTCCGTATCCGCGAGCCCCGTTCTGCAATTAACACGAATACTATCCAGCAACGATTTCCTGTAGAGCTTGAAAGCGCAGTCCACATCCTTGACCCCGGTGTCGAATAATTTTCTGATGATCCAGTTGTATACGACTGCTGTGAGCAAACGCATCTTTGGATCACACCTTATTACTCTATGGCCGTTGACGATATCAGCCTTCTCTATCTCCGCCAAGAGCTTCTTGATATCTCGCACATTGTACTGGTTGTCGGCGTCCGTGTAGAAGATCAGATCATAACGGGAACTCTCGATCCCCATTCTCAGGGCTACCCCGTACCCTTTCTGATCTGCCGGCTGAATAACAAGCCTGATCGCGGGGTTGCGCATGGCATATTCCCTGACGATTCTCCCTGTGGCATCCGTACTGCCTTCGTACAGAACGACGATGATCTCGTAGCGGTTGGCTATCTCCCTTAAGACGGAAACGAGGTCATCGATGACCCGGCGTATGTTCTCTTCCTCGTTGTAGGCCGGGACGAAAGCACTGATATCCGCTTTCAATCTTTCCTCCTCTTGCTCTATCATATGCATGGCTCCGGAATTGGATTTTTCAGTCTTTTTAGAGCACGGACCAGGTGACGGGGTGGTCATCGCTTATCTCTGTAATGCTGCGAAGACCGCTGTATGCCGTAAGCTTCATAGCTCCCGTTTCGCCGGGGGAAATTCCCCCAAGCCTGACCGATCACATTCAATAGTTGCTTACTATAGCATACAATCGCCCCTGTTCAATCGTCGATATGCTAGAAGACAATACTCGCTGGTGAGCCATCATTCTTTTCCGTTTGAGCCTTGACGATTGTTATTGAATGCTATTGAATGCGAGTTTTGTCTTGCCACCATCCAGGATAATTGTAGAATTTAGAGGCTAATGTTCGCTTGACCTTCATAACGCCTTGCAAGAAAGGCGTAAGATGGTATCCTTGTTGTTCCAGGAAGAGCGTGTTTAGATGAAATTCTCCATGTGCGCGGAGATGGATAGAAGTATTTGAGAGAATGAATAAATAGTAGTGCTCTACAAGAACGCTATATTCTTCAGAAGACCATAAAGAAACGGAAGTAGAAGAACACATGAAGGCACTTGTGACAGGCGGAGCTGGATTTATAGGGAGCCATCTCGTGGACAGACTCTTAAGAAACGGTTGCGATTTAATTGTCCTGGATAATCTTTCGACGGGCCGGTTGGAGAATCTCTCTGATTCCGGCTCGAGTCGTTGCGTTAAGTTTCATAAGGTTGACGTCGCAGACCTTGAGGCGATTCTGCCGCTTTTCCAAGGAGTGGATTGGGTTTTTCACCTGGCTGCTCTGGCCGATATCGTTCCCTCAATACAGAAACCCATGGAATACCATCGCTCGAATGTTGGTGGCACAGTGAGCGTTCTTGAAGCCTCAAGAAAGAGCGGAGTTAAGAGGTTTATCTACGTAGCGTCTTCGTCCTGTTATGGGATTCCCGATATCTATCCCACTCCGGAGACAGAACCGGCCCGGCCACAATATCCCTACGCTTTTACCAAGTACGTGGGTGAGCAGTATGTTATGCATTGGGGAAAGGTCTATAAACTTCCAGTGGTGTCCCTTCGCTTATTTAATGTATTCGGGCCGCGCTCGCGAACTTCGGGAACGTACGGCGCGGTCTTCGGAGTGTTCCTGGCCCAGAAGTTGAACAATCTGCCCTATACCGTTGTCGGCGACGGCGCCCAGACGAGAGATTTCACATTTGTGGCGGATGTGGTAAACGCTTGTATCATTGCGGCATCCTCAGATCTCTGTAACGAAGTGCTCAATGTCGGAAGCGGACAGACCCACAGCATAAATAAACTGGTGGAACTGCTGGAAGGTGATGTGGTATACATACCCAAGCGTCCCGGTGAGCCCGATCGCACCCATGCCGACATAGCCAAGGTCAGAAGCCTCTTAGGCTGGGAGCCAGAAGTGTCTTTTGAAGAAGGGGTAAATATTCTTTTAGAAAACATCGATTACTGGAGGGAGGCGCCGGTCTGGACACCGGAAACGATCTCGGTAGCCACAATGGACTGGTTTAATTATCTTGGCAGATGAAAAAGGTTGATGCACACGAAAAAATAAAGAACCTGGACAAGCTTGCGGAGATCGTGGCCAAGTTAAAAAAGGAGGGCAAAACCATTGTCCACTGCCACGGTGTATTCGACCTGCTTCATCCCGGCCACATAAAGCATTTCGAGGCTGCTGGCTGCGAGGGCGATGTCCTTGTGGTCACTATAACCGAGGACCGCTATGTGGGGAAGGGGCCGGGGAGGCCTGTATTCAACGAGCGCCTCCGTGCGGAGTCCATAGCTGAGCTCCAGTGCGTGGACTACGTGGCTATTAACAGGGCGCCGACCGCTGTTCATGCAATAGAAAAGCTCGGGACCGATGTCTATGTCAAGGGAAGTGACTACGCGGACCGCGAGAGCGATCTGACGGGCGAGATATACAAGGAGGAAGAGGCCGTCGGGTCCGTCGGCGGCAGGATTCACTTCACGGACGAGATAAGCTTCAGCTCTACCGAGCTGTTGAATATTCATTTCGGGGTGTACCATGAGGAGGCTGACGAGTTCCTGAGGGAGTTTAGGGGGAGATACAACGCCGAGGATATTATCGGCAAGCTCAAGGCCCTCAAGGGAATGCGGGTGCTGATCGTGGGTGATACCATCATTGACGAGTACCACTACTGTCAGCCCATGGCGAAGGCGTGGAAGGAGACGGTCATAGTTACGAAGTACCTCAACCGGGAGTCTTTTGCCGGCGGAGTCCTTGCTGCTGCTAATCATGTCGCGGGATTCTGCGAGGACGTTCACCTCGTTACGTGTCTGGGGGAGGAGAACACCCAGGAGGAATTCATCCGGAATCGGCTGAAACCGAATGTGAGGCCGAAATTTTTCTACAGGGATGAGGCGCCGACGGTGGTGAAGCGGCGCTATGTCGATCCGGTTTTCCTGACGAAGATCTTCGAGATATGTTTCCTGAACGACGCGAACCTTCCGAAAGCCGTCGAGGCCGACGTGTGCGAGTATCTCTCGGCGTGTTGTAGAGACTACGATATCGTGATCGTCTGCGATTTTGGCAACGGTTTCATCGGGCGACTGATCATCGATGTTCTCTGCAACAGGGCGGGATTCTTAGCCGTCAACACGCAGACGAACAGCGCGAACATGGGGTTCAACCTCGTGACGAAATATCCCAGGGCTGACTACGTCTGCATCGACGAACCGGAGATCCGCCTCGCTACCCAGGAGAAGTTCGAGAACCTTGAGGAGCTGGTGCGAATAGTGTCGGGGAAACTGGGCTGTCCTCGGGTAACGGTTACCCGGGGAAACCGCAGATCGCTGGGCTTCGAACAAGACAGGGGATTTGTCCAGACCCCGGTCTTATCCGACGAGGTTGTCGACAGGATCGGTGCGGGAGACGCCTATCTTGCTGTTACCTCCCCATGCGTGGCCGCGGGCTACCCGATGGACATAGTCGGTTTTATCGGAAACGCGGTGGGCGCTCTGGCCGTCCGCATCGTGTGCAACAGGGATTCGGTTGAGCCCGTCCCCCTCTTTAAATTCATCACGGCCCTCCTTAAGTAGAAGCGTAGATAGTGAATCTTGCTGTTACCAGCTTGGCCACTTCACTGAGAAGCAGATTGTCCCGATGAATACCGGAAGCATGGTTCCTGTGGATTGTCCTCTTTGCAGAAAGAAGGAGGAATTCTCGGTACTGTACGAGCAGAACTTCGAGCCGGCGAGGCTGTTTGAGGTCTCTTCCCCCGGCGGTGGTAAGGTCCTGCCCCACTACAGGATTGTGAAGTGCTCGAAGTGCGGTGTGATTTACTCCAACCCGATATTGAGCGCGGAACTGATGCATGATATATATTATGAGGGGGACTTTTTGGTCGCTCAGCCGTATGTTTTGGAGACCGATAATATCAATAAAGCATACTCCCGCCTTCTCAGGAAGGCGATACGGCTCGTCCCTTCCAAGAAAAGACTTCTCGACATAGGCTGCGGGAACGGCTTTTTCTTACTGAGGTGCCTTGAGGAAGGTTTCAAGGAAGTTTATGGCGTGGAGCCCAGTAAGGCAGCCCTTGCGCAGACCCCTCAGGACCTGAGAGGCCGGATAAGGAATGACGTCTTTCGCCCTTCTGATTTTACCGAAGAATCATTCGATATTGTCTGCTGCTTTCATGTTCTGGGACATGTCGTGGATCCAAATATATTTTTAGCGGGGATACATACATGCCTGAAAAAAGGGGGCATTGTTCTGGCTTTAACTCACAATATAAATTCGTGGCTCTCGGCAATCGCAGGTGAAAGCTGGTCCCCTATATACATGGCTCATATCAGCTTCTTTAACAAGGAAACATTGAGAAAGATCTTTGAAAAAAACGGGTTTGCGGTGCACTCGGTCTTCGA
>JAVCDC010000017.1 GCA_030765135.1 Candidatus Tritonobacter lacicola
AATCTCCCGGCATAGGCATATTCCAGAGGTAAACGTTGTAGTCGCCCCCCTCGTTCCGTACTACCAGGAGGCTGTCGCTGTGGCTGTCCCCCACGGTGTCAAGGCCGCACATCGCCACCGCATCGTTTCCCTGGGAGATAATCCACAGGTCCCTCGCCAGGGGCGACGGGTTCCTCGCCGTCGCGGCCCAGTATGTCCAGTCTCCCGGGAAAGGGCTGTTGTAGACATAGAGGTTACGGTCGCCCCCTTGATTCTTCATCGCCGCGATGTGGCTCCCGCCGGCGGTCAGGAGGGCGGTGTCATTGCCGGCCGTTATCACCCAGAAACCGCGCGCGAGGGGCGAGGGATTGCGCGAAGCCGCATCCCAGTAGCTCCAGTCGCCGGCAAACGGGACATTATAAAGGTAGAGGCAATGATCCGATCCCCCCGCAGCCTTGAGGACGGCAAGCTCCTCTTCGCTATCGCCATCGGAATCAACCGCGGTCATGGACACCGCACTATTGCCCGCCGGTATCACCCAGAAGTCCCTAGCCGCCGGATGAGGATTCCTCCACAGGGCGTCGGAGTAGGTCCAGTCCCCCGCAACAGGTACGTTGTAAAGATACAAGTTGTAATCGCTGCCAGGACCACCTGTTTGAAGCACCAGGTGCTTCGTCTGTGTCGCGTAGTCGGGGACGATCATCAGCGTCTCAATGGCGTGGTGGCCGACCTGCAGGCTCACCGAGTCTCCAGAAAGCGAGGGCTCACCTTTCCCCCGATCCCCCTCGTCGAGGTAGTACTCCTCGATGATATTGGTCCGCACGGCTCCCTCCGCCGTGAAAAAGAGATCCAGCGTCGCCTGGCTGTCCACACCCTCTATGTCGTACATACGCGCGATTACCCTGCCGTCGGTCCGGCCCTCCGGTGTAGCAACATCATCATCGCGCTTCTTGAAGGCTGTGACGATGATGTTATCGGGCGAGACACTGCAAAACTCCTCGGATTCCCCCAGGAAAGCGCCGGGGGACTGCGAAACTCCCACTATCGCTATCAGGGGATTGTTCGCCTGGACACCGTACTTCCTCCCGTTCTTCCAGTCGCCCTCGTGCGAGAGGATGGAGAAACGGTAGCTGTGGTCGCCCTCCTGCGTGTAGCCGGGGCTACTCTGGTGCCAATTGCAGCTGTGGCGCGTCGCCAGCAGTATCGGCTGTAAAATCGGGTCCGCTATCAGATTGCTCACGTCGGGGCCGACAACGTTGCTCGGAGGGAAGAGGTAGTTGCAGACGGCAACGCTTGAGCTCATCGTGAGGCCGAAATTCTCGGCCTCACCGGAGGCGGTGATGAAGTTCTGCACCGTCCGGGGGTTGACCATCCTGCACTCCTGGAGGTAGGTGCAGCCGGCAGCGTGCTGCAGCTCATCCCTGCCCACGCGAACCACACCCATCGGCACCTCGTAGGTCACCGCGCCACTGGCCAGGTTCATCGGGAGAGCCATCCGCCACTCGCGGTACATCGTGCCGTCCCAATCGAGGAGGGAGACCTCGCAGTCGACCCTTTTTAAACCCCGGTAGAAGATAAGCTTCTCGCGGACCGTGCAGTGCTCCAGAACCGTCTCGAACTCGTACGCGTCCCTGACCGGCCCCGTCTCGGTAATCGTCCACCCGATGCCGGACTCGCTCAGCTGCTGGAATTGGGCGCCCGCGTCGGGCTGCTGGACCTCGACAAACTCCCCCGCACCGAAGCCCCAGGAATACATTGTGAACAGCTCGCAGCCAAGGAACTTCTTTGACCCGTATGTCTTACTCGTGTCCAGGATCTCCTGACCCCCCAGATCAACGTCCTTCATGCTCTTGATGCCGCCGGGGGCCAACTCCACCTGGTAATACTTGTTTTCATAGTTTGTCTCGCTCGGCGTGGAAGGCAGTATGGGGCAGATCGCAGGAAGCTCTTGATTCACCAGGTAATAGGTCTCGTACCCTATCGAGGGCACATCATCCGCGATAAAAACTACCTCCGTAAGGCCGCTTCGGACCTTGCCCGTGACAGGATCCGTGGCCGTCACGTCCGTCCTCAGAACCTGGTGACACACGGGGGCGCCGCCGGAGTACACGATACTCCAGTCATCGCCCGGCGGCTCGATAAGGCAGATGACGGGATCGGTTCGACCCCATGAGAGGTTGTTAAAAACAACGATGGGCGTGCCGCCCACGCCGTCCGTCTCGACGAGTGCGGCTATCGATCCGAGTGCGCCGTAGAGGACATCCTCGCCAGCCTGCCGGCCCTCGAGCGCGTGCTGCAGAAACCGCTCGTCGGTGTCCGCGCCGTCTTTGCCGCCCCATCCGACGTCGGGGTAGATGGCGTCCGCCCACCCTTGAGTCAATTCTTCGCTCGGGTAGGAGCTGAAATTGCCGGACAGGAGGCTCTCGATCGTGGCGAACGTCTCCGCCGCCGGCAGAAGCCTCCCGGCCTCGCGCATGGCTGTGACGGCGTGATGGTGCGAAGGCCCGTGAATGTACAGCCAAATGTTCGGG
This sequence comes from Candidatus Tritonobacter lacicola, assembly GCA_030765135.1. Taxonomy (GTDB): domain Bacteria; phylum Auribacterota; class Tritonobacteria; order Tritonobacterales; family Tritonobacteraceae; genus Tritonobacter; species Tritonobacter lacicola. Next base: position 2,511 of record JAVCDC010000017.1, read on the forward strand.
CGCGCACCAGCCCACTCCTCGAACGTCGGCGTGGGTTGAGCCTGTGAGATGGAATCCAGGACGTTCTCGCTGGTGGACATCACCAGAGCAGGCTCCGTCTTACCCTGCCGGGACGCCCAGTCCTCGAGGAGCTGGGGCAACCAGGGCGATGGATAACCCATGTCCACCGTGTAGAGAAAGGGGAATATGTGAGGAAGGTTATAAGAGGGGTCTTCGAAGTAATCCTTCCAGGGTCCCACCTCATAGCTCACTCCATCAAACGTCATAGTCTGTTTTTCCTTCCAATACTCATAGATATCCTGCTTCACCGGTGGAAATTGCGTGGGCGCAACCGGGGGGGTCGGGAGGGGGGTGGATCTTACCTCGCCTACGTAAGGATTTAGCATACCCACTAAGTTGTTATAAATCCACTGGTAGCTGTACTGTCCGTTGGAATACACCAGAACGCTGGAACCGTCAGGGCTGTTCCACTTGATTAATCCAAGCTTTATCCTGCTGATCACCATGTAGTCAACGCCGGCCTTGGCGAGGATCTGCGGCATCTGGAGAGCACGGGCGGGAACGTCCGGGTTCCAGGCCGACCGCGTGTCGCAGTCTCCCCCCAACTCCTTCTTCAGCCACTTGCGCCCCAGGTAGGTCTCCCGCACCAGCCCCTCGCTGGAGAGAAGCGACTCGTACGGGCAGTTGTAGGTGGCGCCCCACTCGAACTTGCCCGCCCCGGTGAATATGCGGATCCTGCCCTTATCGTTAGGGTACCTGTCGAGGTACTCCCTCAGCATCAGCGTGTGTTCGGCCGAAAAACTGTAGGGAATATCCGTTTGCTGGGTCCACTCTTCCTCCATCCACCCCAGGACAGGCTTGATGATCTTCTCGATCCTTTGCTCCGTGCACCATGGAATGGTGCCCTCCCAGGCTATGTCCTGGTGAGAGCCGAGTATGATGGGTATCGTGCCGTCGGAGAGAATGCCCCAGTCGTAAGGCGTTGGTGTGACGGTAGCGGTCGGCGTAGGAGTGGGTGTCTGGGCATGCGCGGCTACTGCGAACGAAAAGAGAAAAACACCGAGCGCGGCAACCATACCCACGACGCGCCGGGAAGCCGGACAGGGGGAAAACGTACAGGGGCAACACCGAGATACACTATATCCCTCACCTTGCATCGGCCACCATCGATATTTATAAGGCTACTGTAAAATAGTAACAGGACCCTTATATCCATTTCCTTGATCCATGGTGCGAATGTAGCATAAACCCGGGCGCGGGTCAAGAAATATTTTCGCTCATCGCCATGCTACGCAACGTGTTGAGGAAGGCGCCCATGCAGAACAAAGGTAGTCTGTAAAGGTATTTGTCAGAGATGACAAAGGATATCCCTTTTTATACCGGAGCAATAAACAAGCGGCCACGAAGCTACCAGGGCACAAAAAACATAACGCCCTCCGCTATATTACTCTATCCCTGTCGCCTTCATGCCTAAACCGCAGGTACTTACCTTCCCCCTGCTTCAATAGGTTCTGAGCACACTCGCTCAATGACGGGCGAGAACACATTGTAAATATTGTTTTGCTTCCCGGCGGCGCGCGGGAAAAACGCCCCGGTTTTATGAACGGATAATCTGGGCTCTGTCACCCTGATCCCGCGGACGGCCTGAGGGCCCCGGTGAAATATTTTTTTCGACGGATATCGGTAGCGGAAAAAAACATTAACCGCAGATTTTACTGATTATGCGGATTATAAAGATACACGCAGATACTAATTCTGAATTATAACAAGCTCCGGGGCCCTTCGGCGAGTTCAGGGCAAGCCCTTCGACAGGCTCAGGGTAAACTCCCTTCGGCAAGCTCAGGGCAGGCTACCCGCATTACGGCTTCTCGGTCCATCAAACCTCGAAGCAAATCAAAGAGGGCCCTTTCGGGCCCTTTTCAATTTGCTGGCGGGCATGATGCCTGCCCTCCTCAGGAGGGGATGTCCCAGAGTTCCTACGGAAGATATTTCTTGCCCCGTTAGATGCTCGTCCCGTTAGAAGCGGAGCTTTCTAATGGGGGCGAAGCCTATCTA
>JAVCDC010000059.1 GCA_030765135.1 Candidatus Tritonobacter lacicola
GGCCTCCGTATGTGGGTTGTCTCGCCTATGGCGAGTTGATTGTTGTTGTCCAACAACCATACTACCCCATGCGGAGTGCCCCTCTAAACATAAGTTCTCAAAGAGCTATTTTGGACAGGTCTGGTATTTTTATGAAATTCCCATTTGAAGACCCTGCTTTTTTACCCTGCCATTTCAGCCCATAAGCCTTTGCTCGATATCCACTTGAGACGTCCATGATTCCCTGGGAGTTCCTCGACAGCACGCAGGTGCCCGGAAACGGCGGAGAGCTCCGCCTATACAGGCGGGGGGAGGAGTTCTCGATCAGGGCGGACGGTTATGAACTTATGGACAGCCGGGTCCATGGATCAGCGGAGGCTCTGGCCGAGTTGGCGTGTGCAAGGGTCGCTGACCGTTCCAGGCTCCGGGTTCTGATCGGGGGTCTGGGCATGGGGTACACCCTGGCCGAGGCGCTGAACCGACTCGGAGCGGATAGCCGGGTGGTGGTGGCCGAACTGGCGCCGGCGGTGGTGGAGTGGAACCGGGGACCCCTTGCGCACTTGGCCGGACGTCCACTACAAGACGCCCGGGTCACTGTTCGCGAGGTTGACGTCGCCCAGATTCTGAAGGAGAAGCAACGGGCCTATAACGCCATCTTGCTGGATGTGGATAACGGACCCGAAGGCCTGACCCGGAAGGGCAACGACTGGCTCTACGCCCTGGCCGGACTGAATGCGGCCTTTGCGGCGCTGCGGCCCGCGGGCGTTTTGGCAGTATGGTCGGCAAGTCCGGATCGGGCCTTCACCAAGCGTCTGCGCCGAGTGGGCTTCGAGGTGGACGTAATCACTGTGCGGCGGCGAGGTCGACGTGGGGGAGGGCGGCACACGATATGGATCGCGGGGCGCGGTTCCTGACCTAATAACAGGGACGTTGGTTGAATTTGTTCAATTAAAGCAGGCTGATCTTGGGGGAGGGGTCAGATCCTAGAACTAGACAACTGAGGCCATAAACACAGAACCCAGATGTGTGTTCCGCAATTTATGCGGCCCCATCTAATCAATGTTGGGTAAAGGAGATCAGATGATTACAGCAAGAACAACGATTATGGCGATATTTCTTTGTATGTGCTTGACGCTGACATCCTTCGCAGTAGAACAAAGTGCAAGTGGTGACCAACGCCGCTCCTTCGCATTACCGCAACATGGCACATTGATCTTGAGCGTGCCGAGCACATGGAAACAGATTGTTCATCAACCACCAGGAGATATACCTCCTACTATCACGCTCTCCCCTGATAAAGGAGATGAATTCAAAGTTCTCATCACTCCCCTTTGGAGTCCCAAGAAAGATCCAACCTTAAACAAGCCAGAAAAGGTTAGAAGTCTGATTGACAACGATCTCAGAGGCATGCTTCCCAGCGCTGTCGAACAACAGGTTGTCATACAGGAATTCAATGGGGTTTATGGAACCGGATACTACTTCCTGGTGACGGACAAAGCCCCCAAGCCCGGCGAGTATCCATACGCCGTACGCGCAGGAGTTGGGGTTGGGGATCTCTTGTTAAGCGTTACTGTTCTCTCCAGATTGAAGAACTCTGAGGGAATCACATCGACCATCAAGGCGCTTGAAGAAGCAAGGCAGATATATGAATGAAGCGCGCAACAGCTCACGCCACCTGTGGCGTTTACGCGCGCCGGTGAGTTCTGTCGTTGGCCAATAAGTTAAGCTTAAAGACAAGGAAGGAATACTATGAAAATTCAAACATCGTCGTATCTGAAGATGAAAACTCTGGTATTGAGTCTGGTCATCATCTCTACTGTTGCCTTTGCTGAAGAAGGGACAATTACCAAGCAGGAAATTGCTCAGGCCCAGAAAATATGGGGTGCCGGCGTCGTTGCAATTGGCAAGGTTTATACCAATGGCGGGAACTATAAGAAAGCAGCTGAGGACCACGTTGACAGTCTTTACGCATACCAGCTTTGCCCTGTTCTCTTCTGCCCCACCAAAGCTGCGGAGAAACAGTTCCGACTGACAAGAGAAGGAGCGGTATCCTACTTTGTAGGCGGCGATAAGAATTTTCCCGAGGATAAAGGTTTCGCCCTGCAACCCTGGACGAAGGTTCGCTTTGAGAACGCTGGGACATTCATTCATGGGGATTATGCGGTAGCTATGGGGAATTACTATTTCACTCCGAAGGAAGGAGAAGAAGTAAAGGTTGAATATACATTTGGCTACATCAAAGGCAAGGATGGCAAACTTAAGATTAATTTACATCACTCTTCCCTTCCTTACACTAAGAAGTAGCGACCCATCTAATCGATGTTGTGCAAAAGGAACATGGATACGGATTCCCTAACGTGCGACGCCTACTGAGTGCTTATCGCACGCTCGGGTGAAATCTCCGAGTTTCTGCGCGCGGAAAACGGTGCCGCCGCCAGTCGGTACCCGAACGAGGAATCCTACCTCGGCGTGATGCACCAGTTCGTTTCCTGCTTTGCGGAGTGGCCCGAGGACAACCTCGACCGCTGGAATCTGCTCGACGAGGTTGATCCGGATGAGTTCGGGTCGCGGCACGCCAAATTAGCTGAGGAAATCATGGGCGTCATCAGGACGCCCATCGAGAAGCGTGGACCAGTGGGAGAATAGGGTCGCAGAACAAGAGGCTTAGGCTCTGGCACTGCGTGTCATAGCGGATTGGCTGGACTACGGTGAAAGCATTCCCGACTTTGTTTTCGCATTTCATGATCGTGTTGAAATCGGGCCTCGCATGCTGGCCCGCATTGCGAAACATACAGGACTGAAGCCGGAAGATAGAGAACGTCTCGTCATGGTGCGCCGCCGTCGGTGGTGATCTGTGCCCTGGCGCCGGACCGCACGTCCCCGGCCGCGAAGACAATCTCCTGATTGGTCTCCAGCGACCCGCACGGTGTCTCGATGAAGCCCTGCTGATCGAGCTGGAGGTATCCTTTGAGGAAGCCCGTGTTGAGTATCCTCCCTATGAATATGAAGACGCCCTGGACGTCGAGCATGCGGTACGCGCTTCCCGTGGCGATGATGACGGTCCTTGCAAGGAGCTCCTGCTTTGACGTGATGAACTTCCTGAGATCCCCCTCATTCTCGATTTTCGCGCCCTCGTCGTCGGTGAGAATGCACGCGCCTAACCGTTCAGCCTGATTGTGGAGCCTCTCTGCCAGTTCACCTCCGGCATCATTCTTTTTCCTGCCTGGCGGCTTTGGGCCGGAACTTGAGCATCAAGTCTGCTCCGGCGCAGTAGAGGACCGGCGCGACGAAGAATGTCAGAACGACGATCGCCGTGACCAGCGCGTCGTTGAGTCCCGTGCGGTGTTTGAACTCCCTGACCACGGCGTAGAGGACCGGCACGACGATGAGAGTGATCAGGACGATGGTCATCCCCCCGAAAGACGGAATGGCCATGGGTACCATGACGTCCGCGCCGCGACCCGTGGAGGTGAGGATGGGAATCAACGCCAGGATGGTCGTCCCCGCCGTCATGAGGCACGGCCGGACCCGGCGCAGGCCCGCCTCGATGGTCGCCTCCCTGATGGCCGCGATGGACCCGGGGCGCCTCTTCTTGAAGGACTGGTCGAGGTAGGTCGCCATGACGACGCCGTTGTCGGAGGCGATGCCGAAGAGGGCCAGGAAACCCACCCAGACGGCGACGCTCAGGTTGAAGGGGTGCACCTGGAAGAGTGCGCGCATGGAGACGCCGAAGACGCTGAAGTTGAGGAACCAGGGCTGGCCGTAGAGGCCGATCATGATGAATCCGCCGGCCCACGCAACGAAGATGGACGAGAAGACAAGCACGGTTGTGGGGACGGACTTGAACTGGAAGTAGAGGATGAGGAAGATGATAAAGAGGGCAAGGGGAAGGATTACCTTCAATTTGGCCTGCGCGCGGAGCTGGTTCTCGTAGCTTCCGGCGAAGTCGAAGCTTACACCGGCCGGTAGCTCGAAATCGCCGCTCTCCATTTTCTTCTCGAGGTAGGCCTTGCAGTCCTCCACAACGTCGACCTCGGCGTGTCCCGGCTTCATGTCGAAGATGACGTAGCCGACGAGGAAGGTGTCCTCCGTCTTTACGACCTGCGGCCCGCGGACATACACGATCCTGGCGAGCTGCTCCAGGGGGATCTGGCTCCCGTCCGCCGCCGGCACCAGGATCCTGTCGAGCGTCTCGATCTGGTCCCTGAGCTCCCTCAAGTAGCGGACGCGGACGGGGTAGCGCTCGCGCCCCTCCACCGTCGTGGTGATCTTCTTCCCTCCGACGGCAACCTCGATGACGTCCTGGATCCTGCGGATGTGGATGCCATAACGGGCGATGGCCTCGCGGTCTATCTCGATCTCCAGGTAGGGCTTCCCCACGATACGGTCGGCAATGACGGAGGCGGGCTCCACGGAGGGCACCTCTTTCAGGTAGCGCTCGATCCGGAGGCCCACCTTATCGATGGTGTCGAGGTCCGGCCCCTTGACCTTCACGCCCATGGGGGCCCGCATCCCGCTCTGGAGCATGACGATGCGGGCTGCTATCGGCTGGAGCTTCGGCGCGGAGGTCGTCCCCGGTATCTCGGCCACTCTCGCGATCTCCTTCCAGATATCGTCCGGCGTCTTTATGTTAGGGCGCCACTGGCGGTAGGGGCGCCCGCGCGAATCGGGAATGAGATTGCCGTTCTCGTCGCGGACGAACTCCCCCTTTCTCCTGTCGTACTTGAAGCGCTGGCGGTGACCCTCCTTGTCGGTGATGTACTCCGGCTTGTAGTGGATGACCGTCTCGATCATGGAGATGGGCGCCGGGTCGAGGGGGGTCTCCGCGCGGCCGAGCTTGCCCACCACGGACTCGACCTCCGGGATGGAGTTTATGAGCATGTCCTGCTTCTGGAGGACGTCCAGGGCCTCGCCTATCGAGGCGTGGGGCATGGTGGTCGGCATCCAGAGAAACGATCCCTCGTCCAGGGGGGGCATGAACTCCTTGCCGAGAGTGCTCCAGACGAGCCCGCCGGCAACAACGATCAGAATCGGAAGGGAGAGAAAGAGCAGCTTATGGTTCAGGCACCAGCGAAGGATGGGGCCGAAGAAGCGCTCGAACAATTTGAAGAACGCGAGCAGGCTCCCTGAGAGGAGGACGACGAAGATGAAATTTCGCGAGAATCCTTGCCCCGGCCCCAGCGGGAGCCAGTGCTTGGTCAGGAGGATCGCCACGACGAGAATGGCGAGGATAATGGGAATGAGCGGCATGGTCTTGCGAACTTTCTCGGGAACCCGCGGGCGGACGAACTTTGTACATCCCATGAGGATAAGGATGAGGCCGCCCCACCAGGCGACCTTCACAGCCACGACGATGCCGGCAAGGATGAGGAGGAGGTTCAGAAACTGCATGAGCCTCTTGCTCTTAAATCTTCCCCTGAAGAGAAGGTGCGCGCCGGGCGGTATGATGGTGAGGGCGATGATGACCGATGCGATCAGGGCGAAGGTCTTGGTGAAGGCGAGCGGCCTGAAGAGCTTTCCCTCTGCTCCCATCATCGTGAAGACGGGGATGAACGATACCACGGTAGTTGCGATCGCGGTAAGAACCGCACTGCCCACTTCACTGGTTGCTTTGAAGATGACTTCAAGGGAGTGTCGAGTGTCGAGTGTCGAGTGGCGAGTGGGAAGTTTTGCCTGCTCCTCATCCAGATGTTTCAGGATGTTCTCGCAGACGATTATCCCCATGTCCACGATCGTTCCGATGGCGATGGCTATGCCGGAGAGAGATACGATGTTTGCGTCCACGCCGGAGAGCTTCATGATGACGAAGCAGAATAGAATTGCCAGCGGGAGGGAGAAAGAGATGAGGATGGAGCTCCTCAAGTGCATCATCATCACGAGGACGACGATTATCGTGATGAGGACCTCCTCCGTCAGCGCCTTGTTCAGCGTTCCGAGCGTCTCGTAGATGAGCCCCGTCCGGTCGTAGTAGGGGACGATAGTCACCTGGGAGACGGTCCCATCGGGGAGTGTCTTCCGGGGGAGCCCGTGCGCAATCTGCTCGATCTTCTCCTTGACGTTCTTGATGACCTTGAGGGGATTTTCGCCGTAGCGGACGACCACGATGCCGCCCACGGCCTCTGCCCCCTCCTTGTCCAGGGCGCCGCGCCGGAGCGCGGGCCCGAGTGCGACCGTCCCTATGTCCTTCACGTAGATTGGGACGTTCTCGTTCATCTTGATAACCGACAGCTCGATATCCCTGACCCCTTTGATGAACCCGAGGCCCCTGATGAAGTACTCGACCTTGTTGACCTCGATGGAGCGGGCACCGACGTCGACATTCGACATGCGGACGGCGTTGAAGACCTCCTCGAGCGTCACGTCGAAGGCGCGCATGGCATCGGGATCGACGTCTATCTGGTACTCCTGGACGAAGCCCCCGATGGAGGCGACCTCGCTCACGCCCCCGGCGGAAAGGAGGGTATAGCGGACGTACCAGTCCTGGATGGAGCGCAGCTCGTTGAGGTCCCAGCCCCCCGTGGGTTTGCCTTCCTTATCCCGTCCCTCTAGCGTGTACCAGAAGATCTGACCCAGGGGCGTCGCGTCGGGCCCGAGTATTGGCTGGACGCCCTCGGGAAGAGTGCCGGGGAGTAAGCTGTTCAGCTTCTCGAGAATACGCGACCGGGTCCAGTAAAACTCGTTTTCCTGGCTGAATAGCTTTTTCTCGTCGAAGATAATGTAGATCGTCGAGAAGCCGAAGAAGGAATAGCTCCGTATGGTCTTCACGCCGGGAATGCCGAGGAGGGAGACGGTGAGGGGGTAGGTGACTTGGTCTTCGACGTCCTGGGGGGAGCGGCCCATCCACTCGGTGAAGACGATCTGCTGGTTCTCGCCGATGTCGGGTATGGCGTCGGTGGGGACGGGCGAGCGCTCCAGCGAGCGCAGGACCGGTATCCGGCTCAGGTCCCAGTCGAACGGCGCCGTGATGATCCCCGCGACCACGAGGAAGAGAACGAGCAGGGCGACCACCAGCTTGTTCTCGAGACAAAAGCGTATAAGAGTGTCGAGTGGCGAGGGGCGAGGGGCGGGTGGCGAGTGTTGATTGTCAGGTGGCATGATGGCCTCCCCTGGCCTGGAGATTCTTTATTGTTGCCACTAGGATAGATATTATTTCGTTGCAGAGCCCGGTTCTTTGAGCAACAATTTCATCGCCTAGCCAAGGCTTCATGCGATCATATCTTCCTAGGGTTTCGCGGGCAGAACCGCGAGCAATTCTTAAGAACTGCAGATATTCTTTCGTTCCCCCTCTACCGTACCCCTCTTCAATGTTAGAGCATATGGAGTCTGCGGATGATACCTGCTGATAAATGAGAGGTTTTGCTCTTATATCGTTTTTAAGTTTGCTCATATCTTCAAGAACAAGCTCAAATAGTTCTCGCGACTTACAGTAGGCACCAAATTCCCAAAGCTTATCTTTCACTGACTTGTTTTTTTCACTCTCCCTTCGCCCCTCACAACTCGACACTCATAGCTCCACCGGTTCTCCGCACTTGATCATTGATTTACCGAAGTACGGATTTTTGATGTCGGGAGTCGCCTGGAGCCAGGTGGCCCCCCGTCCGCCGAAGGCCATGGGGCACTTGAAGAGGTAGACGGCTTTTTCTCCGCTTGGTTTGAACTTTTTGATGACGATCGGCATTGTCTCGGAGAGGAGGGCGAACCCACGCCTCTGGCCCTCGATATCCTTGGCGTCCGTGGTGTTCTGAAGGCCCTTTTCGAGGTTCGCCGCCTCCTTCATCCACGCCATGTGGGCGGGTCCTTTCAGGAGCTTCATGTCCACCGCCGCCAGGGCTTTTTTCATGCTCTCCGCAGAGTCTGAGGCCGCATCCCGGTCATCGGCGGCCAGGCATTCCTGAAGGACCAGGTACGTTTCGAGGAGGTTCGAGAGCTGTGACCTGAACTCCTCGGGTGTGTCGAAATCTGCTCTCCCCTCAGCACTCTTTTCCCTTACCTCGACGCTTGACACCCGACCCGAGCTTGTCCCGCTTGTCACGAGCGCAGCCGAGGGGGGTGGAGCCGAGGGAAAACTTTCTGTAACCTCGCCGCATTTCAGCATGGAGCTCCCGAAATAGGGGTTCCGCGTCTCCTCTTTTGTCTGGAGCCAGGAGGCTCCCTTGTTGCTGAAGGCCATGGGACAGAAGAGCAGGTAGTGCACGGAATCCCCCGCGTGTCCGAACTGCCTCTCCATTGAGACGACGTCCTTGGAGAGATCGCGGAAAGCCTCGCGTGCTTCAACAAGCGTCTTGGCGTCGCTTCCCACCACGGCGTCGTTCGTGAGCTTCCGATAAATCTCCATCCAGGCCATGTGCACGTGGCCCTTGACCAGGTTCATGTCAACTGCCTCGATGGATTTCTCGAGGGCTTGATAACCTTTTATGGCCGCAGTCAGACCATCCGCGGCGAGGGACTCCTGGATCTGGAAGTAGTCTCTATAGAGAGGCGTCAACGCGGCGCGGAACGCCTGCGGGACGTCCATGGTCATCTTCTTCCCGGGCTTTCCCCCTTTCCCGGCAGGCTGCGCCTCGCCGTGCTGATGGCCGACGGCGCCGCCGCCCCCCTCTGGCGTCATCATGCTCGGCTTGGCCTCTATCTGGATGGCGCTGTCGATCTTGAAGTTGCCGTGAGTGACGACGAGCTCCCCCTTCTTAAGGCCGGAGCGCACGATGTAGTAGTCTCCCGCCCTCTTCCCCAGGACGATCTCGCGCCCCTCGAACGTTGGCCTATCTTTTCCAGGCACCTGGACGTACACGACGGCGCGCTTTCCCGTGATGAGGGGAGCGGATGCCGGGATGACCAGGGGGGCGCCGGCCTTCTCATCCGCGCTGACGTACCCGAGGGACTCGGTCCGGACCAGCGGCATGCCGCAGATGGGGCAGTCGCCCGCGTGATCCTCTATAACGTCGGGATGCATGGGGCAGATCCACTTGCCCGCGAGGGAGGGGTCCATGACCTGCCCGCCCGTGGCAACGTGCGACTTGACCACGGCCCGCACGAACATCCCCGGCTTGAGCTTGCCAGCGGAATTTTCGGCGTTCACGCGGACCTTCACGGTACGTGTCCTTTCGTTGAGAACGGGATCGATGAAGGCGATTCTCCCCGTGAAGACATCGCCCGGGTACGCCTCGGTTGTGAATTCCACATCCTGGCCGTATCGTATCCACGCCAGATCGGACTCGTATGCGTCGAGCATGATCCACACGCGAGTGAGATCCGCAATCGTGTATATCTTCGTACCTTCCTGTACGTACATCCCTTCAAGGGCCTCCTTGTGTATCACGATTCCCCCGATGGGCGCGTAGATGGTGATGTGGTCGGAAGCCTTATTTCTCAGCTCGATTTCCTGTATCTGCTCCGGTGTGAGCCCCCAGAGGCGCAGCCTCTCACGGGAAGCCTCGACCGTTGCGACGGCGGTATCCCTCATGATTTTGATATCGCTTTTTTCAAGTTTCCTGGCCGCCTCGATAGCCTGGAGGAGCTCCTCCTCGGCGGAGTAGATCTGCGGGCTGTAGATGTAGACCATGTGGTCGCCCTTCTTGACGGGGACGCCCGTGTAGTCCACGTAGAGCCGGTCCAGCCTTCCCGGCACCCAGGCGGTGATGTAGGCCAGCTTCGTCTCGTCGTAGTCCACTTTTCCCACCATGCGGACGTCGACAGTGACGAACTTCAATTCCACCCGGCTCGTCTGTATCTCCGCCAGCTTCTTTGCCGCATCTGACATGGTGAGCGTCCGGGGGCCTTCCATTTCATCGCCCCCTCCCACCTTCACGGGTATCAGGTCCATGCCGCAGATGGGGCATTTGCCCGGCTTGGGGAGCTTGATCTGGGGGTGCATGGCGCAGGTCCATATCTCGGCTTTCTTCTCGGCGGCGGGAGGATGCTTGTGTCCCTTTTCGCTCTCCGCTTTCTCGCCGCCGCAGCCGGCAGCGAAGGCGACAATCATCAGAAGGGCGATCCCCTGATTGACACCGGGAGTCCATCGGGGCCGGTTGACCTTCTTCAGTTTATTCATCTCTGTTTTCCTCCATTTTCGTAGAGTCCGGGTCGGGATCAGGCTTGTCGGCAGTTTCGGTATCCTCCGGTTGATACACGGTGCGCTCGGGCCTTCCCTCTTCGGATCCCGGCCCTTCCCGCGGGATCTCGGCGCCGACCAGCTTCTCGAGTTCTGCAAGGCGCTGGGCGTGGTTGGCCAGTGCCCTCTCGTAGGAGAGCTGGAACTCCAGGAGGACACGCTGGGCGTCGATCAGCGTCAGAAAATCGAGCTTCCCCGCTTGGTAGGCCGTATCCGTCGCCTTGAGCGATTGCTCACCCTTCGGTATGAGTGTGTCGCGATAGAGGTCGATCTTTCTCCCGGCGTCGCGGAAGTTGTAGAGGGCGAGCTGCACGTCGTAGAGGAGTGTGTTCTCTCTCTCGATCAGCGTGTTCTGCGCCATGAGGAAACGGGCCCGCGCCTCACGCTCCTGCGCCTTGTACTTCTGATACCAGATCGGTAGATTGATGGACGCGACGGCCACGAGGGGGTCTTTTCCCCGATCGCTGGCACTGCTGCTCCCCGTCCCTGTCTCTATCCACTCGAAGCCGAGCGAGATGTCGGGTATGAACTCCTGCTTCGCCAGACTTATGGCATCCTTCTCCTTTTCAATTTCGAACGCCAGCGCCTTGAGTTCCGGATTCGCTCTCTTGAGCCAGGCGATCAACTCCTCGTCCGTGGCATCGATCTGCTCCTCGGGAATGTTCTTCGGCCGGGGGAGGGGAGCTTGTATGGGGCGGTTAAGTGCCGCATTGAGCTTTGCCACGATCGGCTCCTCGAGGTCCTCCAGCGTCCGCAGCCTGTCGTCGAGCTTGCCGAGCTCTACCTGGGCCTTGATCACGTCGGAGTAGCTTGCCGCTCCGGCCTTGTACCGGGTGCGCGCCACCTGCTCGAGGTAGGTGAGGAGGTCCAGGTTCTCCTTCGTGATAGCTATGGCGCGCGCGAGGTGGTAATGCTCGTAGTAGGCGTCCTTCACCCGGTAGAAGAGCTTCAGCTTCTCGTTTTCGTAGAGTTTCTCTGCGGCGTTCGCGGCCTCGAGCTCCATGTCCGAGCGCGCCTTGAGCTTGCCGTACCAGGGGAAGGCCTGGTAGATGCCGAAGCGGTGGCGCTGGGGGCCGGTCCTTGTCTCCACCTGCTGGATATAGTAGCCGTAGGTAAAGCGGGGATCGGGAAGAGTGCGCGCCGGGAGAATCCGCTCGAGATCCGCCTTCCAGCTGTTGAAAGCCGCTCGGAGGCCGGGGTTGTTCAGTGCAGCGTAGGCGAGGTAGTCGGAGAGGGTGGATTTCTCGTTCAGGTCGGGGAGGTCGGTTCTCTCGCTGGAGTGGGCGATATTTTCCCCGTACGTTGAGCGCTCCAGCGCGTGGTAGCGCTTGAAAGCCTGGCGCTCGTCACGGGAGGCGCACCCCGCGATGATGATGAGGAACGGCCCGGTGACGCCCAGGATGAATGTAATGGGCTTCATCTACTTTCCCCTCCTGAATTGTGCCAGAATCTCCATGACTTCTCTAATCTTTTTGTCCTTGTCGGCCCGGCTGCTCCCCTTGAACGCATGGACGACGCAGCCGCGGATGTGCTTCTCCAGGATGTGCTCCTCAACCCGAGAGAGTGCGTTTCTCACTGCGGAGAGTTGGGAGAGAATGTCGATGCAGTAGCGCTTCTCCTCGATCATCTTGATGATTCCTCTCACCTGACCCTCGATGCGCCTGAGGTTGACCAGCTCCTTGTCGTGCGTCGTCACCTGTTTGGCCATAATTCCACCTCCTGAGGCACTATACCATACCCCCCCTGGGTATGCAAGGAAAAATGAAAAAAATTATGGGGCGCTCGTGATGTCTCAAAATTACAATGGATCCTGTTGCAAGTAAATCACCCCCCGAGGGGGATCTTGGAAATACTTGCTGCGGCTTTCGGGGGCGCCGCTCCCGTGTTCGCGCGCTCCACTGGACAGCGTGCGGTATCCATGGTTATATAGCGGTGTGTGCTATGCGCAACGCGCGCATTATAGAAGAGATCGTTGAAAAGATAGTGGAAAGCGGTTCCCGGGCCGTCATCGTCGTGGTGAGCGAATACGGCCTGGAGGATGTATGTCTGAGCGTGCCCGCCATCGTCACCCAGGAAGGCGTCGAGAGAATAGTCGAGGGGGATCTCTCGGGCGAGGAGATGGAGGCGTTATCCCGTTCGGCATCCGTCCTTCAGGAGGCTCTATCCGGCCTCGGCGGGGAAGGATGAAGCCGACCTCTCGATTCCGGCTTTCCTGCGCTGGGCCTGCCTGCGATGAGAGTGGGTGATTCGTGACTACCCTGTTGCTGAACATAGCGTACCTGCTGACGTTCGTTGCATTCCTCGTCCGCGATATTTTGTGGCTGCGAATCCTCCTCGTGTCATCCCAGCTCTCCTTTATCGCCTACGCGATCCTGGCCGAAAACATTTCCATGACGGCATGGAATATCGGATTCGTCCTGGTGAACTTCATACAGGTTGTCAGGCTGCTGCGGATGAAGAGGCCTATCTCGCTCTCGCTCCCATTGGAGGATATCTACTCTCGAGCTTTCTCGCCGATGACCAGGAGGGAGTTTCTCTACTTCTGGCAGACGGGGAGAAAAAGCGAGATCGTCGATGAGTACATCGTGGGGAGCGGGAGCCGAGAAGAGGTACTCTATTTGATTGTAGAGGGAACGGTCTCCATTCTGCGCGCCGGGGAAGAGGTGGTCCGGATCGGCAGGGGGGATTTCATCGCGGAGTCGAGCGATATCATCGGCGGCGGTCCGGCGCTAATCGATGCCAGGGCCATCGGTACCGTGCGGTGTATTTCATGGGATAAGGACACGCTCGAAAGCTTACAGAAGGTCTCTCCGGAGATCGTGATCAAGGTCCAGAAGATAGTGGGCGGCTATATGACCAACAAGCTGAGAGCTGCCCTGGACGAGTAGGGGCTCTCTCTCGTTCAACACCTTTTTGCGTATTTTTCCCTGGTACGGAGTGTTGACCGGCTCTTCGGAGCCGCTTCCCCGGCTCTCTTCGCCGTTGTACGTTAGCCCTCTCTGCAATCGACTATGAGGAATTTCCCTATTTTATATTTCTATATTCGAATATTAGATTATAATGAGGGTGGACCATGAGGCACAAAACAGCGCTTTTTAAGTCTCTATCAAATGAGACCAGGCTCAGGGTGTTGATCCTTCTCTCCCGCCGGGAACTCTGTGTGTGCGAAATCGAGGAAGCTCTCGAGCTTTCCCAGTCCAGGATATCCCGCCATCTCACCGTGCTCCGAAATGCGGGTCTCGTTGTCGACCGCCGGGAGGGAACCTGGATTTACTATCGACTCGCCCCCCCCCGCGACGACCTGGAGGGCGCTCTCCAGAAATGCCTTATTACTTGTTTTAGCGGGATTCCCATGGTGCAGGAGGATTTGGGGAGGCTGGATAGAGTGCTATCGGTGGGGAGAGGGAAGATATGCGCGCGGAAAAGGGCTGCGAAGAAGAGATGAATGCCGAGAAAAGAGCGGAGAGGGACCTGAGTGTTTTCGAGAAGTACCTCACCGTGTGGGTGATTCTCTGCATTCTGGCGGGTATCTTCCTGGGACGCATCGCTCCCGGAGTGGCCGCATTCCTGGACGGTCTCGCCATATATGTTGGAGAGGCGCCCGTTGTCTCCATCCCGATCGCCGTCTGCCTCTTCTTCATGATGTATCCCATCATGGTGAAGATAGACTTCGCCGAGGTGGTGAGGGCGGGGAAGACGCCAAAGCCCGTTGCTCTCACACTCGTTGTAAACTGGGCCGTCAAGCCATTCACGATGTACGCCATCTCGGTGTTCTTTCTGGGCACGGTCTTTCTCAAGTTCATAGGGCCGGATGCGGTCGATTACGTCAAGATGCCCTTCGGCCTCGACCTTGATGTCGGTGCCGCCTACGGGGCGGGGAAGGTCGTGGTGCACCAGGGGATTAAGATGCTCGAGGTGCCCCTCTGGCGAAGCTACCTTGCCGGATGCATCCTCCTGGGGATCGCTCCCTGCACGGCCATGGTTCTTGTCTGGGGCTACCTGTCGAAGGGAAACGACGGCCACACGCTCGTCATGGTCGCGGTCAATTCACTCGCCATGCTCTTCCTGTACGGCCCCCTCGGCGGTTTCCTGCTCGGCGTGGGGCGCCTCCCCGTCCCATGGCAGGCCCTCGCCCTTTCGATCAGCATCTACGTGGCGTTACCGCTGGTAGCGGGATACTTCTCACGGAGGTGGATTATCCGGGCGAAGGGAGAGGAGTGGTTCAGGGAGAAGTTCCTCCATCTTCTCACGCCCGTCACGATAGCGGCGCTTCTCATCACGCTCGTTCTCCTCTTCTCCTTCAAGGGAGACGTCATCACCAGCCGCCCCTTCACGATACTCTGGATCGCCATCCCCTTATTCATCCAGACGAACCTCATATTCTGGTTGACGTACGGCATGGCCAGGATATTGCGCCTCCCCTACGAGGACGCAGCGCCCAGCGCCATGATCGGCGCATCGAACCACTTCGAGGTGGCCATCGCCACGGCCACGCTCCTCTTCGGCATCTCGTCTGGAGCGGCGCTCGCGACTGTCGTGGGTGTGCTGATCGAAGTCCCCGTCATGCTCGGCCTGGTGTGGGTCTGCAAAAGGACGACGCGCTGGTTTCGCCGGGAGGGCGAAATCGCAAGATAGGGTGCTTCCGCCTGTAATAAAAACGTAAAAATATAACCACGAAGGTCACGAAGAGCACGAAGAAATCGATGGAATATAATCGGGGTCGGACCCACATAAACTAAAATCGGATCCAGCCTGCTCTCTACTCTACCCGATCCACGCTTTTTCTCCGGAGCCGGGAAACAGCTACAATTGTAACCGTGTAAGCTACCGGAGCCACTATACAGGCGAGAACGAGACTTCCGAGGAAAAGAGGTTTCGCAATATCGATAATCTTTTCCAAGCTGAATCCGCTGAAAAAATCCCTGGTTATGCCGGGGCCTTCGTTGCGGAGCAAACACCGGCCTATCTTGTAGTCAAAGTAACAGATGAACGGAAGCGTTAGCGGGTTGCAGAATAGCTGCAGGCTTAAAACGGTCCCCACCTTGTTTACCCGAAAAATTATGGATAGTAAAATCGCCAGCCATATTTGACAGCCGGTGGTGGGGATGCAGCCGATAAAGGTGCCAACAGCTACGCTCCCCGCGATTTGCCGTGGAGAGCTATGGAGCTTGGCTATCTTTTTGACAGCTTCGTGAATTTTGCGTACTATCCCGCGCATAGGAAAAAAATCAGGGACGTAGGTTGAATTTGTTCAATTAAATCGGTCTGATCTTGTGTCTTGTTTACTACTTCAAGCTATCCGGATAAATGATCGAGTCCCGGTCTCGATCATAACTGTTTTGCTTCTCCTACCGGGGTTTTTATCTTGATAGCATCTGCCAGAATTGCCTGGGGCTCAAGATGGGTATTCCGCGGAATTTTTTAAGTTCTTGAAGTGCCCTGTCACCGGTTACTATAACTTCAGCATTACCGGAGACTGCGAGTGCCAATATATTGATATCGCTGTGCTCACCTTAAAGTGTGATTTCGATGGATAAGAATCAGCGCTATATTGAACAAATTCAACCTACGTCCCTAAATATCGTGTTTACGGAGAAAATCCCGATGTTTTTCCAGGAATTCCGCGGGCTCTTCCAGCATAGTCATATGCGCGCTGTTTTCAAAGACGTGAAATTGAGACCCGGGCGCCATCTTGCGGTATTCCGAAACCAGTTCAGGTGAACAAAGGTCATAGCGCCCGCAGTTAAAAAAGAGCGGCATAGCCAAACCCGGCAGGAATCCCGTGACGTTAACATCCTTGAGGTTGCCGAGGACATTCAATTCGGAATTGCACCCCGGGCCCACCATTGTGTCGTGAACCTGTGGGTGTTTCAGGTGATTGAATCTTGTCAGCGGCCCTGGGGGCTCCGGGAACAGTCGACACACATGCCTTTTTAAATGTTTCATCACGGCCGCCCGGTACTCTTCTTCATCTCCCACGCCGTTCAGCTCAAATTCGTCGATAATCCGGGCTGCGTTGCCGGGAAGGTTTGCTTTTATTCGCGTTGAAGTTTCCCGGATGTACTCCGGAAAGTCGAGGATGGGACTGGCCAGGGTCAGGCTTAGAATGCCCTGCGGGTACTTATGGGCGAATGCGGTTGCTAAAGTCGTTCCCCAGGAGTGCCCGAGCAAATGGAATCCATCCAGGCCAAGCGCCTGCCGGATCGCCTCCACCTCATCAGTGTAGCGCTGTATGGTCCACAGCGATCGGTTATCGGGATGGTCGGACAAGCCGCAGCCAAGCTGATCATAAAAAATAACTTTTCGTTCATCGGCAAGTCCCTGAAGGGGTACGAGATTCCCATGACTTCCTCCCGGCCCACCATGCAGGACAAGAAGCTGCGGTTTATTGCCGCTACCCACTTTGCCGTACCAGAGCTTGTAAGCATTGCCTCCATACGTGTATGAAACGAACCCCTCTTCACTGTATGACGGTTCTTTAAACAACTTGTTTTGAAGCTTTGGCATGTCCGTTACCAGCTTTCATAGAAGGCCCAGAATCTCCTGCTGCCCAGTTCGTTCAGGAACACCCGGGCTATTTCCCTGAGTTCTTCTTTCTCCTCCTCAGGCACGGAATGGCTGACCGAACAGCTCTTATCGAGGTAGAGCCTGAATCCCCCGGCCTTCAAGGGAATGATCGAGAAGGGGTAGAGACGGCAGATAGTCGGCCGAACCTCGTGGACTGCGCACATGTTGTTCTCGTTGAGGAAGGGGCATTTCTCTATGTCGAGGTGGTAATAGTCGAACCGGGAGTCGTACCTGAAGGGGTCGGGGCCCTTCCACCTCTCGAGCATCCTGCGCCTCTCCTCCACGGTGACGATGATGTCCCCGTTGCAGCAGGGATCGCTGCAGCTCAGGCAGCTTGGCAGAAAATCCGTCTTCGCGCTCATAGCGCCTCATTGTATATCCTGCGGAAGTCACTTTCAATGGCCGCAATCAGAAATGTTCGTGGGCGCCCCGGCTTATCTGCTTGAGTTCCCTTTTATTATCGGGTAATGGAAAATACAGGGTCATTGTTATATAGTGGAACAGCATTACAAAATGGGAAGTATTACAATATAGGTATAAGCTGTTTGACTGAGGCTTCAATCCCGGTGTGAGAAACAGTGTTTTAATTATCGCAGCCGGCCTGCTCCTTACGGGTGAGGTCGGCTTTTTTTCGCCCGCCGCCGGTGCGCTGGGAACCGCGCCCCCGGCCGCCGTCACGCCAGCCCCTACGGCTGCCGGTCGTGGGGTCGAAGTGGGGGTCGCCTCCTGGAACATAGAGCTGTTTGACGAGGCGGGGCCCGGTGATAAGTCCTTTCCGACGCGGTCTCGTCGCCACCTGGAGATGATCGCCGAAACCATTCTGGGAACAGGGGGTGACGTGATCGGTCTCCAGGAGGTGATCGGCGGGAGGTCCCTCGCCCAGCTTATCTCCGAGCTGAACCGCATGGAGAAGAAAAAGGGGCGGCGTGAGAGACGAACCGCTGTATGGAGAGGTGTTGCCGGGAAGACCAGGCCCGAGCAGATCCATTCCGCCATTCTCTGGAACGAAACCAGCCTGGAGCTGATCGGTGAGGTCACGGAGCTCGAGGACCTGAGCTGGGGGCATCGCAAGGGCGAGAGAGTAGCTTCGAGTGACCTGCTCCGCTTCCACAGGATTCCCCTGGCGGCCCGTTTCAGGGTCAGGGCGGCGCCGGCCTGCGACTTCACCGTGATCGTTATCCACCTCAAGTCCATGGACCAGGGTATTGACGGGCACCTCGACTCCAATGATCGCCGGAGGCGCGGCGAGATGGAGGACCTCCTCCGGTGGTGGGTCCTGAAGCCAGGTACGCAGGGCCGCCTGGCGGACGAGGACATGATTGTCCTTGGCGATATGAACGAGAGGTCGTCCTTCCTGATACAGCTGCTTGACAAATACGGCACGGCCGACGACGTTCGGGGTCGCTTTATCCTGGAACCCTCCGGGTTTTCGGACCCGCGGGCGCTTTTCCTTTTCACGGACGGGCTTCTGAGGTTCCCGGAGTATTATACCTACCAGGGCAGCATAGAGAAAGGGGAGGGGTGGGGCGCGTATTCCGATGGCGAGGCTGCCCTGACAGAGTATAAAAATTTCCTGGACCACATCCTGATTTCCCGCTCCCTGGCGGATAACTGGGACGGGGACTATACCATCGATTATTTCGAATCGAGGTACACCCTCGATGACCACGTCCACCTCTCGGACCACCGGCCGGTGAGCATACGTCTCCGTTTCCCACCCCCTCACCTTGATCCTCTCCCCCTCAAGGGGGAGAGGAGAAAAAGGCAGTGACTGGTTGTTAGTTACTGGTTTCTGGTACAGTATCTTTTTATTGATTGTCTGATGGATACTCTTCAAGAAACCAGCAACGAGAAACTAGAAACTGCCTGGAACACCCCCTCACCTTAATCCTCTCCCCCTCAAGGGGGAGAGGAGATATTCAGGTACAAACCGGGTTGATAGGTAACACTTTAAACCGGGTTGATAGGTAACAGAATAAACCTTGCTTTATGCTGCTCGCCCCCTGAAGGCATCCCGGCCGCTAGCGCGCGAGGGGGACGGTGGCAGGGTCTTTGAGGGCTATCTCCAGGATGGAGCCGGTCGGCAGGACGACGTTCCTGTCTTTCTGCGCGAACTCGATCGCTTTCCGGGCTTTTTTGGCGATCAGTAGGGGCATTATAAGCCCTTGCGTCACGGACTCGAGGGCCTGGTTTGCTACTTGCTCCCCAACGGCGCCGCCCGCCTTGTTCATGGCTCCCACGGCATCGAAACCCTTGTATATTCCAGCGTGAATCGGAATGGCCCTGCCGTCAGGCGTCTCGATGCGGTCGAAGACGATCTCTATCTTGGCTTTCATTACCTTCATCTTGACGGATTTGACTTCATCGACAACGCCGTGGACCACGGAGCCCTTCGGGATGACTGTCTGCGCTCCGTCCATGACCGGATCCATGAGTTCCGATTTGAACCAATCGCCCTGCCGGGTGGTCTTCGAGTCCAGGGTTTCCCCGAGGCGTATTACCATTTTGGTGCCTTCGGGTAGCGTCACCGACTGCGGTGCCTCCGCCGGGGCGGCCGGGCAGGAAATTGCCGCCGTAATCAATAAAGACAGAATCACGGTGCCCGTGGAAAACTTGTCTTTCATTATGCACACCTCCTTTAAATTGCCGGGGTATTATAGCAAAAAAGAAGAATTCACTGAAAGATTTGCCGCGAAGGCACGAAAAAACGAAGGGAAGGCGAATGTTTAACAAACAATATCCATGTAAAAATATAGTCCACGAATTATTGGAAATCCGGCTACTGACGGACATAAATTAACACGAATTGAAAATATCGTTAAATGGGACGCAGATCATTAGGATTATTACGATATGAATAGATCCTTATTAATCAAGGGCTGCTGGAAACTCAAAATTAAATATTAACCATTCTCTCTTCACGCTTCACGAGATACGAATAATAAACCACAGAGGCCACAGAGAAAAATGGAAATATGAAAATATAGAAGTATAGAAACATGAAAGTATGGCAGAATAGATTTGCGAATGAAATCCAGACGAAGATCCCGAGCCCTTCGACTGAGCTCAGAATAAACTCCGTCGAGGGGAGCCTGTTGAAGGGCGAAGTGAGCTAATTTATAAAGGAGGCGTAATGAGATATTCGCATTCAAGGATCACGACTTTCGAGAACTGTCCTCTCAAGTACAAGTACCAGTACATAGACAGGCTGGTCGCGACGCTGGGGGCCACCATAGAGGCGTTTATGGGCAATCGCGTCCACGAGGCGCTGGAGAAGCTCTACCGGGATCTGGACATGACCCGCGTTATGACCGTAGAAGAGCTGGTCGATTACTACGGAGAGAACTGGGAGAAGCAGTGGGAAAATAACATCAGGATAATCAAGAAGGAATATACCGCCGATGAGTACCGTGCCAAGGGTCGAAAGTGCCTTGAGGATTATTACGGGCATTATTACCCCTTCGATAATGGGCGGACGATCGGAATAGAGAAGAAGGTCGGTGTGGACCTCGGGAAGGGGAGGAGGCTCGGGGGGATCATAGACCGCCTGGTCTTGCTGGACGGGGGGGTGTACGAGATTCACGATTATAAAACCGCCAGTAGCCTTCCGACACAGGAGAAAGCCGATGGCGACCGCCAGCTCGCCCTTTACCAGATGGCAGTCCAGTCCATGTGGAACGATGTCGAAAAGACGGAGCTGGTCTGGCATTACCTGGTCTTCGACAAGGAGATCCGCTCCATCCGCACGCAGCAGGAACTGGATGAGCTCAAGGCCAAGGTCAACCGGGTAATCGACACTATCGAGGCTACCAGGGAATTCGCGCCCAGGAAAAGCGCGTTGTGCAGCTGGTGCGAGTTCAGGAACGTATGTCCCATGTGGAAGCACCAGTATGTTGCGGCAGCGCTGTCGTCGGCGGATTTCAAGGAAGACGACGGAGTTAAGCTTGTCGACCGTTTTGTGCAAATTGCAGATGATGAGCGGAGGCTGAAGGCCGAGAAGGAGAAGCTGCGGAATGCCCTGGCCGACTTTTGCGCCGCCTTCGGCTACGATGTTGTCTTCGGAACCGAAAAGAAGATCCGCGTGAAGAAAGTAAAGCAGCTCCGTTTTCCCTCCACGAAGGATGTGCGGAGGAAGGAGCTGGAGGATGTTCTCCGGGCCGCCGGCTTGTGGGATGAATTCTCCTCCTTGAATATGAAGAAGCTGGAGGCAAGCCTCCTCAAGGGTGAGTTGCCGGAAGAGATCACGGCCCGGCTGAACCCCTTTTGCGAGGAGACGGAGAGCTTATGGCTGCAGCCTTCAAAGATCAAATCGGAAGAGAAATGAATAAGAGATACTTAAATGTAAAATGCAGATTGCAGACTGCAAAGTGAGGAAAGATAAGAAACTTGATCCTTGAAATTTGAAACTGGGCAGAAAAACTAGATTCTCGATACCCGATAAAATACACTACGCACTACGCAGTACGAACTACGAGATGCGCTTCACGAGATACGATAGTGAAGCCCTCCTGATGCGGCCAGGCAGGATCAACAGGATTAAAAGAGAAAGTGGTGGGGCACTCTCGATAGGCCGCCGTTGAAAATCCTGTAAATCCTGTTAATCCCGTCTGATCTGCTTTTTATTCGTGGATAGACTTACGTTGTTACTTTGATGGTCTGGTCGACTTCCAGCGTTCCACCTGCTATGATGCGGGCGAAGATACCCCGCTCGGGCATGATGCACTTCCCCATCCGGTGGTAGATTGCGCAGGGATTGTGACAGACTTTTCCCCTCTGCGTGATCTCCAGGACAACATCGTCACCTATGGCGATCCGCGATCCGACCGGGAGGGAGTCGAGGTCGAAGCCCTCCGTGGTGATGTTCTCGGCGAAGTCGCCGGGGTTGACGTCGAAGCCCTTCTCACGGCACTCCTCGATTCTCTCCAGTGCGAGGAGGCTCACCTGGCGGTGCGTGTCGCTACACGCATGGGCGTCGCATTGGAAGCCAAACTCTTCAACTACCTTCCCTTTGCCGACATTTTTCTTTCGTGTGCCTTTTCTCTTACTTATACAAACAGCCACAACCTGGCCTTCTGCTGATTCAGCGTAGGGGGTCGGTTCTCTTTTTGGCGTATGTGCATTCATATGGTTCTTTAAACTACGAGCTTTTATATCCTCCCTATAAATCTTCTGCGATATTATTATTTTTGCTAAGTACAGCCCATCTTTTGTTAAGTTAAACTACAGCATAAAAAAGAGCTGTATCCCCATGATGCCATATGTGTTTCTCTTCCACTCCCCTCAGCCGGAAGGGCATATGTATTTAACGTGTGTGTGGCGTCTCATACTTCGGCCAGGAGCCTTGTGCCTGACCTTTCTTACCTCATGCTTCGCCAGTTCCACTTTGCATTTGGGGCAATAGACTTTTCTTGCTTTGGTTTCCATTTCTAGGCTGGCACAGCCCAATAGCGAGATAGATATGATGCTTCCGGAAAGGACTACCAGTATTCTATGCATAAAAATAAGTCCCTCTTCTTCTTTATTTGAGCAGACATTTGCCCTCAACCTTAATGTTGCACTATTCGGGCTAAACAGCATTTTCCCCTCTCTCTCCGGTTCGTATACTCATTACTTCTTGGATAGCAGAGACAAATATCTTGCCGTCTCCCCTTCGACCTGTAGAAGCTGCCTGTTGGATGGTTTTGACAATCTGGTTGAACTGAACATCTTGGCAGATGATTTCAATCTTGGTTTTCGGCGTGAATTCCACGGCGTAGTCAGCCGTGCTATGAGGGTAGTGTTCATCTTTCTCCTGTAATACCAAAATGATAATGTCCGGTTTGGCCAAAGTAGAAATGTCCGGTTTCAGATTGGCTATAATGCCTCTAGAAAGGATGGGAGGAGGCTATTGTGGCAAGAAAGGACATTATCGTAATGA
>JAVCDC010000115.1 GCA_030765135.1 Candidatus Tritonobacter lacicola
GTAGCTCCAGCCGAGCTGCCCGGACGACATCAGCGCGTAGATGTTGTCATCGTCCGCGCCGAAGTAGACCACGTCATAGCTCAGGTAGCTGTCGCTGTAGAGCGCGACAGGCGATGAGGTTATCGGGCCGCCGGTGGCGTACGTCCAGTGGAGCTGTCCCCGCGACTGCAGGGCGTAGAGAAGACCGTCTTCAGAGCCGAAGTAGACCTCGTCGTACCCGAGGCCGCCGTCGTCCAGCCACAGGACGGAGGGCGAGGCGGGCACGTCGCCGCCCGTCACGTAGGTCCAGCTCAGCTTCCCTGAGGACTCGATCGCGTAGAGCCTGTCGTCATCGGAGCCGAAGTAGACGACGTCGTACCCCTCGAAGCTATCGTCGTCCACGTACAGGGCCGCCGGCGATGAGGTGATCGGCCCTCCCGTAGCATACGTCCAGTGGAACTGGCCCTGCGACCGCAGGGCGTAGAGAAGACCGTCGTTGGAGCCTATGTAAACCTCGTCGTAGCCCAACCCCCCGTCGTCCAGCCACAACAGCGAGGGCGAGGAAGTGACGTTTCCTCCGGTACGGTAACTCCAACTCAGCTGGCCCGACGACTCCAGGGCATACAGGTTATCGTCGTCCGAGCCGAAGTAGACGATGTCGTAGCTAAGCTGTCCGTACTCGTCGCCGTAGATCGCCACCGGCGACGACGTGATCGGTCCGCCCGCCGCATACGTCCAGTGGAACTGGCCCTGCGACTGCAGCGCGTAGAGAAGACCGTCATTGGAGCCTATGTAGACCTCGTCGTAGCCTAGCCCGCCTTCGTCCAGCCACAGCACGGCAGGCGAGGACGTTATGTCGCCTCCCGTCCTGTAACTCCAGTCCAGCGCCCCCGACCGGAAGGCGTACAGCCTGTCGTCACGGGAGCCGACGTAGATCTCGTCGTAGCCGTCGCCGCCGTCATCCACCCATGCGATGGATGGCGAAGAGCCCACGGACAGGCCCAGGTCGTATGTCCATTTCAGCTCCGCGAGCTGCGGTCCGTCGAACCCGGTCACGCCGGTCCTTGCCGGGTCGTGCCGGAACATCGGCCACGTGAGGGGATACGGAGGGCTCGGCGTCCTCCACGGCGTCCCCGTCGGCGTGGCTGTCGTGTCCGGCGTGCCCGTTATCGTGGGCGTCACCGTGGCTGTCGGCGTTATGGTCGGCGTCGGCGAGAGCCCTGTCGGCGTCCGCGTTGGCGTGGTCGTTGGCGTTCCCGTCGACGTAGGAGTTGCGGTAGGCGTGACCGTTACTATAGGATCTTGAAAAGCGTAAAGATTGTTCTCAGTTGAGCCCACGTAGACCGCTCCGTTGCTCCCGATGGCCGGCAAGGAAAAAACATCGAATACAGTCACATAGCTCCACAAGAGGGCGCCCGCGGAGGTGAGACTGTAGAGCCTCCTATCATTTGAGCCCACGTAGACTGTCCCGTCACTCCCGATAGACGGTGAGGAGTCAACATCGAATCCCGTCACGTAACTCCAAGAAAGGGCGCCCGCGGAGGTGAGACTGTAAATCCTTCTATCCACTGAGCCCACGTAGACCGCCCCGTCACTCCCGATGGCCGGTGATGAGGATACCGGGTATCCCGTCACATAGCTCCACGAGAGGCCGCCAGCGGAGGTGAGACTGTAGAGCCTGTAATCCCCTGAGCCCACGAAGACCGCCCCGTCACTCCCAATGGCCGGCGAGGAACCAATCGAGCTTCCCGTCACATAGCTCCACGAGAGGCTGCCCGCGGAGGTGAGAC
This sequence comes from Candidatus Tritonobacter lacicola, assembly GCA_030765135.1. GTDB lineage: Bacteria > Auribacterota > Tritonobacteria > Tritonobacterales > Tritonobacteraceae > Tritonobacter > Tritonobacter lacicola. Next base: position 1,770 of record JAVCDC010000115.1, read on the forward strand.
TGTAGAGCCTGTTACCCTGTGAACCCATATAGACCGCCCCGTCACTCCCGATGGCCGGCGAAGATAAAATACTATTGAATCCCGTCTGATAGCTCCACGAGAGGCCGCCCGTGGAGGTGAGACTGTAGAGCCTGTCATCACTTGAGCCCACGTAGACCGCCCCGTCACTCCCGATGGCCGGCGAGGATTTAACCCAGAGTCCCGTCAAATAGCTCCACGAGAGGCTGCCCATGGAGGTGAGACTGTAGAGCCTCCTATCATCTGAGCCCACGTAGACCGCCCCGTCACTCCCAATGGCCGGTGAGGAGTCAAAATCGAATCCCGTCACGTAACTCCAAGAGAGGGCGCCCGCGGAGGTGAGACTGTAGAGCCTGTTATCACTTGAGCCCACGTAGAGGGACCCGTCGCTCCGTATAGCCGGCGAGGAGCCAACATCAAATCCCGTCACGTAACTCCAAGAGAGGGCGCCTGTTTGTGGCCCAACGTACTGGCTCCGGCCCGTGTGCCACACGTCATGGTGGAACATCGGCCAAGGACCTCGTGGGTCAGATGTAGGCGTTATCGTTGGTGTAAGCGTTATGGTGGGCGTACCCGTCACTGTTGGTGTGTCAGTCACCGTGGACGTCGGCGGGGCCGTGCCCGTCACAGTCGGCGTGGGCGTTGACGTCCCCGTCGGGGACAGTGTGGGCGTCCGTGTCGGCGTTTCCGTCGATGTCCAGGTCGGAGTGAATGTCGGCGTGGCTGTCGGTTGCGCAGTGCCGGTGACGGTGGGCGTAGCCGTGGGCGTGGGCTCGCCGCCGTATATCGCATAGAGGTTCCCGTCGTCGGAGCCGGCGTAGAGCGTCATCTCGTCGTATGTCGGCGCCCCCCGGTCAATACCTATCGCCGGCGACGAGGAGACGTCGCCGCCCGTCGCGTAGCTCCAGCGGAAATCGCCCGAGACCGAGTTCAGGGCGTAAAGATAATTGTCGTTCGAGCCGAAGTAGAGGGAGTCGTAGCCAACACCCCCCAGCTCGTCGTAGCAGAGGGCCGGCGAGGAGCGTATGTCACCGCCCGTTGCATAGCTCCACCGGAACGCGCCGCAGGAGTGGAGGGCGTAGAGTGTATTGTCGGCCGAGCCGAAGTAGACAACGTCGTAGCTAAGGTAGCTGGGATTGGCGTCGTAGGCGACCGCAGGGGAGGTTATGGCCGTGCCCACGGAGTACGTCCAGTGGAACTGCCCTGACGACTGCAGGGCGTAGAAAATGTTGTCGGCGGAGCCGAAATACACCTCGTCGTATCCCGCCCCCCCGTCGTCCAGCCAAAGGACAGCCGGAGCGGATGCTATCTCGCCGCCCGTCGCGTAGCTCCAGCGGAACTCGCCGGAAACCGAGTTCAGGGCGTAAAGATAGTTGTCGTTCGAGCCGAAGTAGAGCGAGTCGTAACCAATGTTCCCCAGCTCGTCGTAGCCGATGGCCGGCGAGGAGCGTATGTCACCGCCCGTTGCATAGCTCCACCGGAACGCGCCCGACGAGTGCAGGGCGTATAGAGTGGCATCGTTGGAGCCGAAATATATCGCGTCGTATGCGCTGATATCCAGCGCCAGCGGGGATGAGACGATGTCCCCTCCCGTGACGTAAGACCAGTCAAACATCCCTGATGATTTCAGGGCGTATAGGTTGTTGTCGTTGGAGCCGAAATATACCTCGTCGTACGCATATCCACCCTCCCTGACCATGAGGACGGCCGGGGAGGATTCGATGTTTTCACCAGCAGCGTAGGTCCAGTGGAACGCTCCCGAGCTCAGGGCGTAGAGGTTGCCATCGGAGGAGCTCATGTACAGCTCGTCGTAGCCGTTAAGCTCGTCGTAGACGGCTGCGGGGGATGAGAGAAGCGCTGCACCCACAGTGTAGGTCCACTTCAGGTCTGATGAGAGCGGCCCGGCGAACGGGCAGGTACCCGTTCTCTCCGGGTTATGCCGGAACATTATCCAGTCCCAGTTATCGGCCTCCGCCGAGGGGATGGGGCAGGCAAGGAAAAAGACGGGGATAAATATGAAAGCGGCCGCCAGAACTCTCTTCCCGGCAGCCCAGGGCAACCTGTCACCAGATGATCGAGAAAACATCAGCCGGCGCACTCGATTGGAAAGAAACATTACCCTCCCCTCGATGCTTTTCTGGCTCCGCAACACTATGGTAAAAAGGAAAGAGCCTAAACTGCACCACTATACAAACACAAACGCCAACTACATACAACCTATATAGCCTATTATTTTATTGTGGTCAATGTTTTTTTAAATTTTTTGGTAACATTCAAAAGGTTCGGCATTTTGCCATTATATACGAATTCCTCCCCCTTGATAGGAGAGGTTAGGTGGGGGTGAAAAAGCAATTACTCGTATCTCTTACAGGTTAAAACAGGAACAAATAAGGGCATTAAAGCCCCCTCCCCTTAATCCCCTCCCCCGTTGGGGAGGGGAAATATGGTTATGGCATTTGCCGTAACTTTTGAACGTTATCAATTTTTTGCCTGTGGGGTTGCTTCGTCCGCCACACTTCGTATGTCGTCCTCGCAATGACGCCGTAAAATGCTTATCCTCTACCTTCCGGGTGTTTACCACCCGACCCGGCATGGGGGCGTCTTTAATCCGACATATCGTTTATCCTATCCCTGTACGCCTGGATGGCCTGGAGCCTGCCGACGGCCTCCAGCTTCTCCGGCACACCGTCCTTCTGGCCGACGACCCGGTAGAGCTTCATCGCCGAGTTGACGCACTCGTTGAAGCGCGCCCGGTCGAAGTAGAGGCCAGCCGGCTCGTTCTTGTTAACGCACTCCCTTGCGAGCTGCCGGTAAAAATCGGCGAACTTCAGGTAATGGATGTTCAGCTTCTTGCTCTGGGCGTGCTTGATCGTCATCTGGCGGAGCATGAGGAGAAGGGTCTCCGTTCCATTGTCGATGAGGTCCCTGTTCCGCCCTATGAACCATATCAGGTTCTCCTCCGCCCTCTCCTCCTCCTCCCTTGCGAGACATTCGTAATGGGTTCCTTTTAGTTCATCGATCATAGACCTCCACGCCTCGATCTTGTACTCGGCCTCGGCGAGGTGGTCCTCTATGTCCTTTTTCTCCGTTGAGTAGGCCCGGATATCGGCGAAGCGGCCCACGATCCCCAGGTTCCTTCTGGCCGCCTCCCGTAAACGGGAATCCATCTGGGAGCACTCGAGATAGCTCAGCCTAGCCCCCTCGTAGTCGTGGAGCTTCTCCTTGGCCCGGGCCTTGCTGTAGGCGACCACGGGCTCGAACCGCCGGGGGTACGCCTTCTCGTAATTCTTGAGACGGATAAGCGTCGCCCTGTAAATGTTCTTCCCCGTGATATCCCTTGCCGTCGGAAAACGGTACGTGTCGTCCGATAAGTGGCGCTGGAAGTCGCTATGAATTTCCAGAATGTTCTCGAACGGCTCGTACGCCGTGTTTACGGGCCTGGAAGAACAACCGGCAAGGAAGAAAAATACTGACGCCGAGAGCACAAGCAGGGATAAATGCGGCGAAACTTTTTCCCTCTTTTCCATAGGGAGGATTATAGAATGGAAACATGGAAATATGGAAGCATGGAAATATCGATACGACGCTCCGCGTCGTATCGGAGACCGATATATATCCAGGATCTGATCAATCCCGGAAATCTGCGGCCAATTATTCCTTTGAATTTTTCTTAGAAAAATCTTTATAATAAATTGGAGAACGAAGCGAGCTAATTTATATGATTTATCTCCTAGCATTCTTCATGAATTTCAGCAACGGGCTCTTTCTGCTCAGCACACCCCTGGTGGCCATCAAGGAGTTCCAGGCAAGTGTTCTCACCCTGGGCCTCCTTGGCACTGCGGGGGCCGCCACCTATTCACTGTCCTGCGCCTGCGGCGGATTCTGGGCGGAGCGCCACGGCAGGGCGAGGATGATGCCCCTCGGCTGCGCCTTTATCATCCTGGCGGATTGTTCAATCCTCTGGGTGGACCGGACATGGCACCTTTTCTTCATCGTCGCATGGGCAAGCTTCGGCGCGGGACTCTTCTGGCCGTCTCTTATGAAATGGATGGGGGAAAAAGGAGAACATGAAGGGCTGGGAAAAAGGGTGGGCGCGTTCAACATCGCCTGGAGCGCCGGTATCATGCTTGGCCCCCTCGTCGGCGGCCGGCTTTATACCATGGATTACCGCTGGCCGTACCTCCTTGGAGCTGTGACCGTTTCCTGCGTCCTCCTCGTCCTCCTCCGGCTTCGCCACACCCTCACAATGGAAAGAACCACCCCGGAAACACCCGCCGCAGCAAAACCGGATGGCGATATAAGGAGTTTCATTTACATCGCATGGGCGGCCAACTTCGCCATCTGGTTTACAATAGGCGCCACGGAGAACCTCTTTCCCAAGCTGGCCGTCTCCCTGGGTATATCCGCCGGCAGCCTGGGAAACATGATGGGGCTGGTGGGATTCGGGCAGATGCTCATGTTTCTCCTCCTGCGGCATATCAAGGGATGGCACTTCAAGTTTTGGCCTATCCTCCTTGTCCAGATCGGGTGCGCCGCGGGCGCCGCCGTCTTCCTCACCTCGACCTCTCAACTGCTCTTCGGCATAGGCTTTCTCATTATCGGCCTGACGGGCGGTGTGACGTACTTCTCGAGCCTCTTCTACAGCCTTTACCACCACGAAAGGCGGGGGGTAAAGAGCGGGCTTCACGAGTCCATCCTGGCCGCCGGCATAGGCCTCGGCCCCATAGCGGGCGGCGTCGCCGCTACCCTGTGGGGCCTCCGCGCGCCCTACACCGTCTGTCTGGTCCTCATCCTCTTAGCGGTATTACTCGAAACAGCTTTTTTCTTCTCTACAAGACAAAAGAACCGTGAAGCGTGAAGCGTATCTCGTATTGTGTATCGCGTAGATAATTGAAAAAATGGAAATATGGAAGCAAGAGGCACCAAGCAAGCTCGATCGCTAATTATTAATCTCAACTTACCCTATCTTTGTGCCTTCGTGCCTTAGTGGCAGGCATTTTTTTCTCGCCACGAAGAACACGAAGAAAGAAAAGATATTCAGACAGGATTAACCCCGATTTATCGGGGTTAATCCTGTCTGAATTTTCAATATTTGTGATAAAATTAAGCTGTTAACAACGAGGGGTAAGCTTATGAAAAAGTTTTGTTGCTTAGGAATTATTCTGGCTGCTTACATCCCTTTGTGTGGAATTTGCGGGAGCGAGGGCAGAAAAAATCTTCCTCTCCGGAGAGCTATCCTGGGCCACTGGAGAAAAGCAACAAGAGGATCTTCAGAGTACGAATACAGACCTACTTTTAAATTGGTAAGCAAGGCTAAAGACGGGAGTCCATCAATACGCACGTGGAAAATTCTTTCAGAAAGCGGCGAAACGTTGAAAATCAAAGTGGTAGGAGTGAGCAGCTGGGATGAATCGATTTATGAGCTTGAGCAAGAGATGAAATTCAGCGAAGACAGGAACCGCATTACCGTCACAAAGACCACTATTAAAAGCAGTTATAAAGCGCAAATAGGGAAGGCATCGACATACGAACTGATATACGTCGATGGCAAACAGCGCCCGTGATGGAGACGGATAAAGCGGATTCTTCTCTTTTCCAATTTTAGAATCTTGTTAATCTCGGTAATCTGCGTCCAATTATTTTCCAGGAAATTCGTGGATAGACATATTTCGTTGACCCGTGCCGTCCATTCGCTCATAATCTTCGATCGCAGCTCATGACTACACAATTACCATATTTTACCTCCAGGCTCGCGTCCCGCGCCGACCTGAGCGCGGACGAAGCGTACTCCCTCATTAGGCTCCTCGCCTCCCCCGATATAGCCGAAGAGGAGATCGTGGAAGTCCTCACGCTGCTTCATCAGAAAGGGGAGACGGCAACCGAGATCGCCTCCTTCGCCAAAGGGCTTCGGGACATGGCCGTCTCTGTGCCCATACCGCGGAAGATGCGCGAGAGAGAGATAATCGACGTCGTAGGCACGGGAGGCGGGACGGTAAAAACTTTCAACATATCCACGGCAGCAGCCCTCCTCATCGCGTCGGCAGGAGTCGCCGTCGCCAAGCACGGCAACAGGGCCTTCACATCAAGCTCGGGCGCAGCCGACGTCCTCGAGGCCCTCGGCCTGAAGATAGAGCTCGGTCCGGAAGAGGTCGCGGCAGGCCTCGAGAAAGCGAACTTCGCGTTCCTCTTCGCGCCCGTCTTTCACCGGGCCACGGCGCGCGTCGCCAGGGCGAGACGCTCGATTCCCCACGAGACGATATTCAACATCCTCGGCCCCCTCTCGAATCCCGCCTCGCCGTCGATCCATCTGATAGGCGTCTACAGGCCGGATCTGACGGAGATCATGGCCAGTGCGGCCGGAATTCTCGGCATCAAGAGGACCCTGGTTGTCCACGGCTTTGCCGGTTCCGGGGGGATGGACGAAGTATCCCCCTGTGGCAAGACGAAGATAACCGAGTCCGGGCCGGGAGGGAAGATCGAGACCTACGAAATCGCGGCGGCTGACTACTTCGAGCCAGTCGAGGACATCGACGGCCTACGGGGCGGGTCCGCCGAGGAGAATGCCGGGATCATTCTCGAAGTTCTATCCGGCCGTGACAGGGGGCCGAAGAGAAAGGCCGTGCTCATAAACGCGGCGCTCTGCCTGGTGGCTGCCGGACTGGCGGACAACATCTCCTCCGGGATAGACAGGGCCGCGCAGCTCATAGACGATGGAGCTCCGGTCGCCAAGATCGAAGAGCTGAGAGCTCTCTATAGAAGTTAGCTCCGACTTCGTCGGAGCAGCTTTGTGACTCTAATTATAGCCGCAAAGGCACTCGCAATATCCACGACGGTTTTACGTGCCTTGACAATAAAACAATTTCTCCTGATACTAAAGGAACATGGTTCTGACCGTTTGTGCAATTTCCAGGATGTCAATTTTAATAAAATTTTTCTTGGAAAAATTTTATGTTTCAGCCACCCCCTGAATGCAGGCACAGGAAGCCGTTCACCGGGTTCGCGCCGCGGGATCGCGACGACGCGATTGAGCGAAGCGTCGCCGCCCTCGCGGATGAACTGCCCTCCCCCATCTCCGTCAGGTGGAGCAGGGCCACCTCAGGCCTGCGTTCCATCAGGGGCGCCCTTACTCCCGGGGAAGGGGGAGAGCCCGCGGGAATAGCGCGATCCTTCCTCCGCGAGCGACCTTCCCTCTTCGGCATAGACTCAGTTTCATCCATCGCCCTGAAGCGTGAGAGGGAGACGAGGAGCGGGTGGCACGTGCTCTTCGACCAGTACCATCTCGGCATGAGGGTGGTCGGGGGGTGCCTGATCGTCCATGTAGACGGACGCGGGGTAGTCCAGATGGTCAACGGAGAATACCACCCCAGGATCGACCTTCCGGACTCCGCCCCTTTCGAAAAGCTCATATCAGTGAGCGAAGCCGTGAGGATATCCGGCGACGATCTGGGGGTCGTCGTCGACGGCGAGGCCCGCCACGACACGGAGCTGGTCATATACATGTCGCCGTTGCGTTACATGCTCGCCTACAGGGTCGTCGTGAGCGCGACAAAACCCCTCGGGTCGTGGCTGTATATCATAGACGCTAAATCGGGCGAGATAATGCGGGCGATCAATCTCTCAAGGTTCGCCGTCGGGCGGGTCTACCTCACAAATCCCCGGGAGGACCCCTCCCTCTCCGACGTCACGCTTGAGAACCTCCACGACGATACGCAGCTAACCGGGAGCTACGCCAGGGTCGAGAACGAGGACTGCGATGAAGCCTTTTCGAGCGAGGGCGAGTTCCGCTACGAGCCGTCCGACAGCCACTTTGACGAGGTCATGGCCTACTATCACGTAGACGAGGCCCACGCGAGATACGCAGCGATAGACCCCCGGATAGACAGCATCCTCTCCCCGGACGTCCGGATCCCCGTGGTCGTTCACTACGGGGACCGCTTCGATAACGCCTATTACGACCCTTACACGGGGGGCCTATTTTTCGGCGACGGTCACGTCCTTAACGACCTGGCGAAGGAGGCGTGCATCATCTACCACGAGTACGACCACTACATCCTGGACCATATCAACCCTGCTCTTAAGGGCCCGGAGGCCGATGCCCTGCACGAAGGATACAGCGACTACTTCGGGTGCTCGTTCACCGATGACGCCCAGATAGGCGAATGGGCCACGGCGCGGACGGGGGAGCCGCACATGAGAGACCTGCTCAACAGGAAGGTCTATCCCGGCGATATTGTTAACGAGCCCCACGCGGACGGCGAGATATGGGGCGGCGCGTGCTGGGACGTCAGGGAGAAGACCGGGAAAGAGACGGCGGACCTGCTCGTTTACGAAAGCATGCACTACCTGCCCGAGTTCGCCAAATTCTCCGACGCAGCGCTCGGTGTCATCGAGGCCGACGCCAGGATCAACTCCGGGGCAAACGAGGAGATGCTAAAGGAGATATTCCGTAAGCGGGGCATCCTCGAAGAAGAAGAAGACAAAAAATAAAAGTGTCCACGAATTTCACTAATTAACACGAATAATAAATGGAAAAATCGTTGTGGATATAAAAGCATTGGAAAAGCTTGGCGGGAAAGAAAAATCACAATTAATCAACTACCTCAAGGCAACAAAAATGAGCGTAGGTCTACTTCTAAATTTCGGGGCACCATCACTTGAACGTAAGAGATTCATTCTTTAATTCGTGGCAATTGGTAAAATTCGTGGACAAAGAATCCTCGTTTCTTTTTCTGTGATTAGAATAAACTAAGGATCATTAAATGAAAATATTGATACTGGGTGTTCTTTTACTGGCTATTTCTCTGCCGCATTTAGCGGAAGCGCAGGAGCTCAGGCCGCCCGAGGTTAAGGAAGTCAGGGGGGTTCCGCTGGTGCACGTGGAGTCGGAAGCCGCAATAGCGCAGCTAAGGGAAAACCTGAAGCAGCTCAACGTCTATATCCACTACAAAGCGGTTTCCCCCTCTCCTTCCCTCATCTTCCTATCCGGCAAGAAGGAGGACATAATGATATGCGCCGATATCCTGGCAGCCATCGACAGGGCCCATGCCGAGCCAACCCTTATGAAACCGAAGGTAAAATACATACCCCTCTCGCAAGTCGGGTCACAATCGGCGATGGCAATGATGGAGGAACTGCAGGAAATGGCCGGCTACGGAATCGGCCGCGGACGGTTCATACTCTACCCTGAAGGGGACGACGCCGGCCTCTTCTTCATCGGGACAGCGGACGAGGTCGCCTCCATCACGGAGTTCGCGGGAGGCATCGACCGGCCGCAATATAGGACAAGGGCCGATATCCTTAGAAACTGGTGGAGGGATTTCTCAGACAACTTCCTCCAGAGCCTTCAGAGGGTCCTCTCATACCTGGCGTGCGCCATTTTCCTCCTTATTCTACACGTAATCTTCTGCAATATTCCTTTCATAGGCCGGAAGTACCGGAAGTACATGGGGGTCATCTGGGGCAAGCTCCTCGCAGGCTTCAAGGGACAGGACTTCGCCCTCTCTCTTATCGAGACTGCCGCCAGCCACGGCGCCGCAGTCGCCTCCGGGATGAAGCTCGCCTCAGGGAGCGACAGGTTTCCTATCGCATTTGAAGCGGCGAAGAGGTACCTGCGATTCAGGGGATTGGATACAAGGGATGCCGACACTACAGCCATGTTAAGGGACATGGTATCCGCCTGCATGAGCCAAGGGGAGACAACCTCCGGCACATCCCCCCATGATACTTAATCCTTATTTTAATCGTACTCGTAATCGTAATCTTACTCGTACTCGTAATCTTACCCGCAATCCGAATCGCAACAGGCAAGTTGCAGCTAAAATAGCAAAGTCATGATTCTTAGAAATCGAAAGAAAAGCGCGGCCCGCATAAAATTCTTTTTCACGATACTCGTCTTCCTTATTGCGGCTGGAGCTTGCGCCGGTGAAACAGCCCCGACGAAAGAGGAACTGATAGAGCGGGAAGAGGTTGCCGAGCGCGTCGAAAACGCCCTCGTATCGGGCTACATCGGCGACTGGCGCGGGGTGGAGCGCCAGCACATCTTCATGAAAGAGCTCGACCGGAAACTTGACCGAAGGGGAGAGCCCCCGACGGGCATCTCCGACAATATCAGGGACATCTCCTACGGCAGGTACACTAAGAGGTCGCGGTTCCTCAAGGCCCAGAAGCGGGCCATGAAGACCGATATAGACGAGAACCTTCGCGCCATGTCCAGGTACCGGCTCAAGACCGACGAGATGATAGCCGGCAACGAGCTCCTGGCGGATGACACGTACAACCGGACAGCGTTCCTCCTGAACAACTTCATCCGTTCCGGGAGCTACGTCTTTCTCGGTTACTTCCCCGCCGTGATAGACTCCGGGATGAATATTCTCCTTAATTTCCACCGCATGACCGGGCTCTCAATACACGAGAAGAAAGCCCTCATCCTCTACCAGCGGTACGTAGATAAATACCCGGATTCAAGGGAGGCGCGAAGGCTCAAGAAAAAGATAAATATGTTAAAAAGGAAGGTCGATAAACAAGAGTACGCCGAGGCGATACGCGACGGGCGTGAGGCGTATTCGGATGGAAAGTGGGAGGAGGCGCGGGCGCTTTTCCAATATGCCTGCGGGCTCAAGACGGACTCCGCCGAGGCACTGAAATGGCTGAAGAAAACAGACGAGGCGCGCGGGAGGGAGAGAGAAGCTATAGCCAGGTCGCTCGAGCCCGCTCCCGGCATAGAACCACTCCGGCGTGAAGATGAGGTCCGGGACATGCTGATATCCGGCCTCCTCGACATGCCGGACGTCATGATAATCAAGGCAGACGCCCTCCTGGAAGATGGGGAGGCCGACAGCATCGATGACGAGGCCCGGTACCTTATAGCCGTCGCCCACGACATGAGCGGCGCCCACGAGGAGGCGGTTTCCATACTCAAGTCCGTGACAAGAAAGCACCGAAAAAGCAACATGGCACGCCACGCCAGGCTCGCCCTCGCAAACCCCGATTATCACCGCTACTCCAGCCTTCAGGAGGCGCAGGCGGACTACTGGCTGGATACGCTTTATTATATTATCTCCGGCCGGCAGGTGGCAAAAGCTTCAGCCATCGCCGGGCCGTCCCGGATCATCAGCCAAGGCGCGGGTGCGGTCCAGACGCTGGGGATGTTCAGCGCCCTCGGCATCGCCGTAAGGTCCGTGGCCGCCGGCATGAAAAACCCCGTCTCCGACCAGGAGATAATCACGCAAGCAGAGGAATATTTACTGCGCTACCCGGAGAGTAAACGCGCGGGAAGCGTTCACGGGATGCTCGCCAAGGTTTACGAACGGCGCGGAGAGTACAGGAAATCGATAGATCATTACCGGGCATCGGGCGTTAACTGTGAGAAAAAAATCAGGAAGCTGGAGGAGAAAAGGGCGGCCCGGTGCCTGGCCATCGCGGACAGTGCCGACGAGTCGAAGGAGACCTTCTACAGGGCCATTGTGACTTCGTACCCCGAGACAAAATCGGCGCCCAGGGCGCTCGAAAAACTCGAGTCGCTCGAGAGAAAAGCAAGGAAGTGGACGATAACCAGGGAGACCCTCGAGGCGAACCCCGCCATACGGGCGGAGGACACGCTCTGCCTCGGGGCTCACCTCTTCGACGGGGACCTTTCAAACGGCGAGCTCGACGAAACCGGTGTTTATTCCACGCGCGAAAAGACCATCGCCATGCAGATCGCGACGGAGATCTCCCGGGACAACATATCCCTTGAGATGGGCCCGGAACGCTACGCGCGGGTAACCGCCATGATCGACGACATCCGGTACCGGGAGAACCTCAGGCAGTACCGCCCCAGGAGAGGCGACATCATCCCGATAGAGATCCACGGCACCGTCGGCGGGCGCGGAGTGCACGTCTACCCGAGATTGAAGCGGAGGAAATACAAGGATCCCGACCGCAAATTATACGAATAATAAATTAATTCGCTTCGCTTATTAATTTATGCTGTTTATCGTCCTCTCACGCCCGCCATCCCGGCCGTGTCGTTGCCGGCGGGTACGATCCACAGGTCGCGCGCCAGGGCGCTCGGGTTCCTCGCCAGCGCCTGCGCCTCGGTGAGGTCGCCCGGCCGAGGAGCGTTCCAGATATAGAGGTTGTAGTCGCCCCAGTAGTCCTCCATCACGCCCAACTCGTCGAAGCTGTTGCCCCTGTTCACACCCGTCACATACTCTATGTCGTCCCGCTGCGTGATCACCCAGCTATCAAGGGCGCGCGGGACAAGGTTCCGCGCCACAGCGTCAGCGTACGTCCAGTCACCCGGCACAGGCAGGTTCCACAGATACAGCCTGTAATCGCCCGATACGTCACGCACCACTACAAGGCTGTCCACCAGGCCGTCACCCGCCGTGTCCAGGCCGCACATCGCCACAGCGGCGTTCGCGTACGGTATCACCCACAGGTCCCGCGCCACCTCGGACGGGTTCCTCGCATACGCGTCCCAGAACGTCCAGTCACCCTCCCGTGGAACGTTATAGAGATAGAGCCCGAAGTCCCCGCCGTCGCTCTTCAAGGCGGCCA
>JAVCDC010000053.1 GCA_030765135.1 Candidatus Tritonobacter lacicola
CACAATAAACAAAAGTTCATGAATAGATCGGTCTGAAAAATTATATTTTCGAGATGATATGCTGTAACCTATTGTTCTCCTTGGCATTGCAACAATTTTCGCCAAGTTGATGAATAATTCAGGCTAGGAGGATGAAAATATAAAAAATAAGGAGGGTGAGATATGAAGCGTTCGATTTATTTATCGTTTATGTTATTGCTTTTCATCACCGGCAATTTATTTGCAACTACTCAGATTGCCGGCAGTAAGGTTTCTCATAAGCAGTATTACTTCCGGGCAAATGCTGTTTACACAATAACCTACATGATCAACGAAAAAGAGACACAAGCTCTGGAGGAAGTGTATTTCAAGGATATATGGCTCAGTCCCGCTTCAGAATCGGAATTCACTTATATGGAATCGATGTCCCAGGCTCCCCAGCAGAATGATAAGTTCTATTATCTTGTTGAATTCTGGAAGGACTACGCAGACGGGAAACAGGAATCTTACTTAATTCCGGTAAGAAGTATCGTGGAAATTAAATATGTTGTAAAAAAACGGTCCTCAAAATAAAGGGGGTCAGGTCTCCACATTTTACATTCCGCCGGGCACAACATTCAAAATAGTTTGTTGAAACAGTAAAAGTGATACCATTATCGGAAGTCAGGGTAGTTGAGGTGAAACCAGGCAGGAAGAAGAAAAACGAAGGATCGGGTCTGATTTAGCGCCGGATCCACGCAATAGATGGAGGAGATATGAAAGAGGCGGTCAACGACGATCTTAACCTCGCGGTGTCGAGGCTGGGCGAGTGCCGAATATCCTCGCCGATGTCCGGCGTTCATTTCGTGAGCGACGATGAGCATGTGCTTTATCACTCGAGTCTTAAGGAAATAGAGGATTTCCAGGCGCGGGGCAAAGAGCCCCCATCTTTCGAGATGGCCGGGCCGAGGGAAAAAATCCATTTCGATCCGGCAGGCCTCGCGTGCGGGATCGTGACATGCGGGGGGCTCTGCCCGGGCTTGAACGACGTTATCCGGTCAATCGTTTTGTGCCTTCATTATAACTACGGCGTGCGGACGGTGTACGGCTTCCGCCACGGTTATTCGGGACTCGTCGAGAAGAACGGGCATGGTCCCGTCAGGCTGACACTGGAGATGGTCGAGGATATCCACCAGAAGGGCGGGACGATCCTGAGCTCGTCGCGCGGGGCCCAGGATGTTTCCGAGATGGTCGATACCCTGGAGCGCATGAACCTTGGCATCCTCTTCACTATCGGGGGGGACGGGACGCTGCACGGTGCGAGGGAGATCGCATCGGAGATCGGCCGCCGCAACCTGGATATCGCTGTGGTCGGGGTCCCGAAGACGATAGACAACGATATCTCGTATGTGCAGTGGTCCTTCGGCTTCGATACGGCGGTTTCAGAGGCGAGGAAGGCCATATACGCGGCGCACACGGAGGCCCACGGAGCGAGGAACGGGGTCGGCCTGGTGAAGCTGATGGGCCGGAATTCCGGATTTGTCGCCGCATATGCCACCCTGGCCACCAGCGATGTTAACTTCTGCCTCGTTCCCGAGGTCCCCTTCAACCTCGGCGCTTTACTCGAAGCTTTGAGGAAGAGGCTGGAGAAGAGGGGCCATGCGGTGGTGGTTGCGGGGGAGGGAGCCGGCCAGGACCTGACGGGCGGAACCCAGGATAAGGACGCTTCGGGGAACGTCCGTCTTGGAGACATCGGCGTATTCCTCAAGGATCGAATAAAGGCTTATTTCAGGGAGGCCGGGATCGAGATGAGCCTGAAATACATCGACCCGAGTTACATGATCCGGAGCGTGCCCGCGAACGCGTACGACTCGGCTCTTTGCCTTATTCTGGGGCACAACGCGGTCCACGCGGGGATGACAGGACTGACGAACGTGGTCGTGGGCTACTGGAGGGGCGAATTCACCCACGTGCCGATCCCGCCGGCTGTCTCAAGGCGCAAGCGGATTGATCCGGACGGAGGGATGTGGCGCAACGTCCTGGTTACAACGGGCCAGCCGGTGGATATGTAAAATCGGGCGCGCGCGATTAAGCATCCGCAGGTTTTTTTGTGCGGGACCGGAGGAAGATGGAACCAAGCACAGGCGTCAAATCCCGATCTTTCGCGTGGCTTAACGCTACCCAATTCTTCGGGGCGCTCAACGACAACCTCTTCAGGATTCTCCTCGTTGTCTTCCTGACCGCATCGAGGGGAGAGGGTGTGATCGGAAGCGCGGCGGTTATCGGCAGCGCGGTATTCGTGGTGCCCTTTCTCCTTTTCTCCGCCGCGGCGGGCGCTCTAGCCGATCGCTTCAGCAAGCGCGATATTATCGTGTGGGCCAAGTGCGCGGAGGTGCCCGTCATGGCCCTGGGCTGCGCGGCTTTCTTCTTTCAGTCGGCAGCGGCCCTGTACGCTGTCCTCTTTCTAGTGGCGGCCCAGAGCGCGTTCTTCGGGCCGTCCAAGTACGGGATTATTCCCGAGCTGGTGGGCCGGGAGAGGCTTTCCAGGGCCAACGGCTTTCTGCAGGCATTTACTTTCCTGGCTATAATAGCGGGGATAGGGCTGGCGCTCTTTCTCTCCCCGCTCTCGTCCGGCAACTACGTGCGGGCATCCTTCTTCTGCGTGATCATAGCCGTCGCGGGCCTCATCACCAGCCTTCCCATAGAGCGCACGCCGCTTGCGGGGTCCGCCGGCAGGGTCTCTTGGCTGTTCGTGCGCGATATCCGCCGCACCCTGTCCGGGATCCGCGCGGACGGTTACCTGCTGCTTGCAGTCATCGGCTCGGCATACTTCCTTCTGATCGTCTCCCTCATGCAGCTCAACCTGGTACGTTACGGGATAGTGGAGATGGGCCTCTCCGAGAAGGGAGGGGTCTTCCTGTTCCTTCTGGCCGCACTCGGCGTTGTCGCCGGGGCTCTCCTGGCCGGCAGGGTATCGGGCAGGAACGTTGTACTCGGCGTGTTGCCCATAGGCGCGATCGGGCTCACATTCTCAACCGTCTGGCTCAGCCTGATCAGGGGAGGGCCGGTGATGATATACCCGGTGATCGTCCTGATGGGTGTGAGCGCCGGGCTATTCATCGTACCCATACAGGCGTGGATCCAGTTCCGCAGCCCGCGCGAGCGTCTCGGTGAAATCATCGGCGCCGCCGCATTCCTCGGCGGGTGCGGGGTGCTCCTGGCTTCCGGGATGATTTATTTCTTCGCCGAAGTCCTGGGGATGGGGCCCCGGGAGTGCTTCGTGGTCATCGGCTGGATGACGCTCCTGCTCACCATCGTCGCGCTGTACGTTCTTCCCGGGTTCCTGCTCAGCTTCATCTGCCTGGTGATCATGCGCACGTTCTACAGGCTGCGGACGATAGGCGCCGGGAACATACCGCTCGAGGGGCCGGCGCTGCTGGTGTGCAACCACGTCTCGCTGATGGACGCCCTCCTGCTCATAGCGACGCAGCAGCGGCGGATAAGATTCCTTGCGGAGCGCGGGATCTATGAAAAGAGGTGGCTCAGGCTGCTCATGCGCCTCATGGGCGTGATCCCTATCTCGTACAGCGATTCCCCGAGAGAACTGGTCGCCTCGCTCCGCGAGGCCCACAGGGCCCTCGACGAGGGCTTCCTGGTGTGCATTTTCGCGGAGGGGGCCGTCACGCGCATAGGAAACCTCCTTGCGTTCAAGGCCGGATTCGAGCACATCGTCAAGGGCACCGGTTACCCGATCGTCCCGATCTACCTCGGCGGCGCGTGGGGGAGCATCTTCAGCTATTACCACGGCATGCCCCTCTCCCGGTGGCCCATGAGCGTACCGTACCCGGTGACCATCATCTTCGGCAGGCCCCTTCCGTCGTCGGCGACAGCGGCCGAGGTCAGGCGTGAGGTCATGGAGCTTTCCTGCGATTATTTTAACGACGAGAAGGTCCGGCGCCGGCCCCTCGGCGAGTGTTTCGTCACGGCCGCCCGGGAGAACTGGCGCAGGCAGGCAGTCTCCGACAGCACCGGCAAGCGGCTCACGTTCAGGGAGACGCTCATTGGAGCGGTGGCCCTTGCTGCGTGGATGAAGGTGCGTCTGGCCGGCGAGGATAAGATAGGCATCCTTCTGCCCCAATCGGTCGGGGGGGTGCTGGCCAACCTGGCGGTAACCCTGCTTGGCAAAGTGGCCGTGAACCTGAACTACACGTCCTCGGTGGATGCGTTTCGCTCGGCCGTCGAGCAGTGCGGCATACGGCACGTGCTCACCAGCAGGGTTTTCCTCGAAAAGCTCGGGAAGCTTCCCGTGCCGGAGGGGGCTATATACCTGGAGGACGTCCTTAAGAGCATCGGGCCTGCCGAGAAGCGCCGCGCGTGGCTGAAGGCCCGGTTCATGCCGTGCCGCCTTCTCGCCGGGAAGAGGCATTTCAATGCCGACGAGGTGGTCACGATCATCTTCTCCTCCGGGAGCACGGGGGACCCGAAGGGCGTGATGCTGAGCCATCACAATATACTCTCCAACATAGAGGCGTTGCGCATGGTCTTTTGCCTGTCTCCCAGGGACTGCGTCTGCGGCGTCCTGCCCTTCTTCCATTCTTTCGGCTACACGGCGACGCTGTGGGAGCCCCTGCTCAGCGGCACCACCGTCGCCTATCATCCCAACCCCCTGGACGGGGCCGGTGTCGCTAAAACCGTCCGGAGAAGTAAGGCAACCTTGCTCTTCGCGACTCCCACGTTCCTGATGACATACATTCGCCATGCCAAACCGGAGGACTTCGCGTCCCTGAAGATCGTCGTCGTGGGGGCGGAGAAGCTCAAGAAGCGGATAGCGGACCTTTTCGAGAAGAAGTTCGGCATCCGGCCGCGGGAGGGGTACGGCGCGACGGAGCTCTCACCCATTGCGGCGCTGAACATACCGGATGTCGATATCGGCGGCGTCCACCAGGTCGGCACCAAGGAGGGCACCGTGGGGCAGCCGCTCGCGGGCGTCGCCGTCAGGATCGTCGATCCGGACACGGGAGAGGCGGTGCCGGACGGCGAGCCCGGCCTGATGTTAATCAAGGGGCCCAACGTGATGCTTGGCTACCTGAACCGGCCGGATAAGACGAAGGATGTCCTTCGCGACGGGTGGTACAACACCGGTGATATAGCCCTCGTGGACGATGACGGGTTCGTAACGATCACGGACCGCCTTTCCCGCTTCAGCAAGATAGGCGGGGAGATGGTTCCCCACATAGCCGTGGAGGAGGAGATTCAGCGCGGGTTGAATAAGACCGAGCAGGTTGTCGCCGTGACGTCCGTGCCGGACGAGAAAAAGGGTGAGAAGCTGGTGGTGATGTACACAGATGAGGCGGGGCCGCCTGAAGAGCTTAAGCGCGTCATGGCGGAGAGCGGCCTGCCGAACCTCTGGAAGCCGAAGCCCGACTGCTACTTCAGGATCGAAGCCCTCCCCCTGCTGGGTACTGGTAAGCTGGACCTGAAAGGACTCAAGCAGCTGGCCCTCGAAGCGGCGGGGGCGGAAAAAAAATAAAGGCCCTAACTATTTCTCGGGATGTCCTACGGAGATTTCCGCCATGGGGTTACTAATGGTTACTAACTCCTAGAGTGGTTACTAACGGTTACTACAACCTCCGGCTTGCTGCGAAAAGAGTATCGCGACAGCGCAGCAATAAGGAGCTTAATTTGTAACAACGAGCGGAGCGAGTATTGTAACTTTTTCGTAACCTCTCGTAACCTTGCGTAATTTTTCTTCCTCAGATCCGCCGTCCGTCGTGGGAGGTGATCGGCACCATCCGCATGTATAGCATGATGAGAATCACGACGAGCACGTTGATGCCGACCGCGCTCAGCGGGTAGCCGTGCAGGAAGACGGCCGCAGCAACGCCGCTGGCGGCTGGGAAGAGCAGCGTGTGGAACGAGCTGCGGTGGTTAAGAAAATCGAAGACGAGGCAATAGGAGGTTAGTGTCACGATCACTGACGGGAAGGCGCCCAGGGCCAGGCGGCTCATGTGAAATCTTGAGAGCAGGGGGGAGAACAGGCCCATCACGTCGAGGGGAACCGCGAGTGGAAAGGCGCTGCCCACGGCAGGAACGAAGACGATGAGAAGCAGAGCGGCATATATGCAGAGCAGGAAACCGCGGACGTATCTTTGGAACAGGAGGTGCCTGTGAAAGTAGTAGTAACGCAGGTCTAGCAGTAAGCAGGGGAACACCACGAAGTAGGTCAGGAAAAGCCAGTCCACGATGATCCAGCAGAGTGGCGGCGGCATGGCGGCGAGCCATCCGGGATAGGCGGCTACCGCGCCGCCCCTGACCTCCGTCACGAAAGGTATATACCTCACCAGCAGGGGGTAATAGAGCGCGAGGAAGAGAAACGGCGAAAAACCGCGGAACGCCCTTGTCAGCACCGTCTGCCTGGAGGCCTTCATGTCCAGCCCGAGGTAGATGAAATAGGCAAGGCCGATTGCGAGAAATCCGACGAGAAATTTCAGGGCCCGTGCAGACATCGCCGGGTCTAAAAACCATCCGGTGCGGGCTCCCAGCAGGATTCCCGCCGCCAGGATGAGGAAGAGGGGGAAGAACTCGTAAAGCCGGATCCGGGGCGCGCGGCCCTTGACCAGGTGGTCGATCCTGGCCTCCGCGCGCAGGGACGGCTCGAGTGTCCTGTTCAGGGAGTCGACGATGCGCTGCGTGAGCTCCTTCTCGAATGCCTTGTCTTCCTTGTGCCGCGCCATCTCCTCCGGGGTTATCCGGATCGGCTCGTGGAAGGTGAGGCCGAGGCGCCAGGGCCGCGGCACCCGGCGTTTCTGCGGGCCGAGGCTGGGCCAGGAGCGGAAGGCCCCCGTGATCGTTGCCGGCACGATAGGTGCGCCCGTCTTCAGGGCGATGAGCGCGGTACCCTGTTTTGCGGGGACCATGTGGCCGTCCGTCGTGTACGTTCCCTCGGGGGCGATCGCAAACCCGCCCCCCTCTTCCAGGACGCCGATGGACGACCTGATCGCACTGAAGTCCGCTGTCCCCCTCCGGACGGGGATCGCGCCGTAGAGCTTGAGGAAGATACCCCAGAAGGGGACTTTCAACGCGAAGGCAGCGACGATGAAGCGGAGGGGACGGGGTGTAAATGCCAGGAGGAAAGGACCATCGAAGACGTTCGTGTGGTTGTACGCGATGATGACGGGGCCGTCTTTGGGGACGTTCTCGATGCCCCGGATATCCACTTCGTAGAGCACCTTGAATGCCGCCCGCATCACCGCTCGTATAAATTTTTGGATCCGCGTCACGATTTCAGTCCCATGAAGAAATAGTGTTGTCGCTTCGGTGCCTGCAGCCGGGCACCGTGTGAAACATGTGAGGAGTCGGCACCGTTTCCCTCCTTATAGTAGCAGGTTTCTCAGGAAGAGCGTTTCGGCCACGCTGCCCAGAAGTATGCCGATACCCGATACAAGGTACATGATACCGAGCAGCCGCAGGCCGCCGAGGAAAGCTTTCCTTCTCGAGGAAAAACCGAATCCCCTGCTGAATATTGTCCACAATACTCCCGTCAGTGCGGCGAAAGAAGTTAAAAAGTATCCCCCGAATTCCATGATGAACATGATGTATATCATCGGAGGACCCGGAGTCTGCGCCATGATGACGCCTTGAAGGAACTTGCCTGCTATGTTCAGAAAAAGAGGAAAGATGAAAATGGCGCGTACGATCATGGTGATATTTGCGACAACAAAATTGTTCAGGAAGATCAGTATCCCCATACCGGTGAAATTTTTGTTGGAGGCGAGGGAATTCATCAGTCGCCGGTGGTGCTCCTTGTAGGACTGCAAGACACTGCCGTACCCGGGGATCCTGTACTCCAGTGTGCGGGATATTTTGAAAACATCCCTGTTTATCAGCGTTTCGTAACGAACGTAATCGAGTTTCCCGGCAGAATAGCCCGCGAGGAAGCTGAAGAGGTAGGCCAGGAAGAGCGAAAGAAAAACCGGTTTTGCTTTTTGCAGCAAGCGGGCCATGATGGCACATCCTTTCACGGGGCATTCCCGGAAGCCGAGAATTCCTTTATGGCCGCATCGAGTATCCGTTGGATCTTGTTGTCATGCCGGCCATCACCAGCCATCTTCTCCCAGAAGAATCCCCGTCACGAACCTGACGGATTCCGTGTCCTGGGAGGGGAGGTCCCAATCATTGATCCATCGCACCTCACGGGGTCCACCGCCGCAGACGGGGAACCCGGATGCCTTCCTGCAGAGGGAGTTGACCCAGAAGCCGCAGGACTCGAGGGCGAAGAGCCTCCGCTCAGGCTGCCTGCACTCTTCATCCTCGCCGCATCCACTGGCGCAGAGCCGGCAGGGACCGCAGGAGTATGCTTCGAGGATGTTGAACCCCTCTTCGTGCAGGGCCTCCGCGACCCGGGCAGTAAACAGGTGCGTGGCCCCCTGGCGGCCGTCGCCCTCGCTACCCTCGAACTGCATGATCAACAAGGTGCGGGCGCCTGAAAGGAGGCCTATCGTTTCCTCCACCGACGGCGAGTGCGGCGGGCACCCCTTCCAGTTCCCGAGCGCTCCGGGGCAGGCGGCAATGGTCCCCTCGCCTGTCCGGTACGGTAGGCGGCAGAATTCCATAATCCTTTCACCGATAACTGAATTCGCCGGGTGCATCATGCCGGCCCGGAGGGTGAACTCCCGTATATTCGCGTCGCCGCCTTTCAGGCCGAGCAGGATCTCCCGAATTTGCGCGCGGTGCCGTTCGTAGAAATCGAGGAACGCCGCGCCGGGCGCTTCACCGGATACAGGTGAAATCTCCTCCGCCTCTCTTATGTAGTCTTGCGCGTTCATTGTCCGGTACCGGGGTACTCTTGTATATATCAGGGGTGCCACTTTACATGCGTATTTACCTACTTACTATGCGGCTCAACTCAATCATGGTATTGGCGCCATATTTCCTGGCTATAATCACACCCGCTTTTTTAGCATCCGATTGAATCGCAGCCGTTGCCACTTCAGCGGCTTGTTAGACAAGGCAATATTAGATATCGGGTAACGATAAGTTCTTAAGGATCTTATTCGCGAGAAGATTTGGGATTTCCGTATGACGTGGGATGGCTTCAACGTGGCCTGTTTGGGGATTACACCAGAGAGAATGGGAGCTACCTTCGCGTTTAAGGTAGCATCCATATTTGCGGAGATGTTTCAGCAATGCCCTGCGCTTCATTCAATGGTCACCACTTCTTTCGTGGCTTCGGATGGAAGGCCTCTGAGAGCGTCTTGACGGCGATCTTCCAGGATCAGTTGAATAGCTTCGGAGAGGCTCTTGAGACATTCCTCCTTTGTTCGTCCTTGACCATTAGCGCCGGGGATTTCAGGGCAATAGGCTATGAACCATTCGCCATCCTTTTCAACGATGGCATTAAATTCGTTGTGCATGGTAGACCTCCGGACAACCTATCCTAAAATAGCATAATGAATGCTAATTATGAAGCTAAATATTGTCTAACATTTAAGCTAAGCTGCCGTGAAACGCGCCAGCGTTTTCACGGTAAGCTTGAGCGATTTATTTTACCTTTCTTGAAGACAGAACTATATTGAATGGCGTCAACCGGGCAAACATTCAAGCAACGCGCACAGCTATAGCAATCTGCTGGTAATCTCTTGGAGTAAACCAAACCTTTTGCAGCCTCTAAAGGGCATGCCTTTATACAGGCACCGCATTCGGTACACTTATCTTTGTCAATTCGGACACGGATAATGCTGAATCGTTCAATCAACCATGAAATAAATCCAAAAGGGCAAATGAACTGACAGAAAGGACGATAAACAATGAATGCTCCCAACAAAGCAAGGATGACAGTCAGCAGAATGCTGACGGTTTCAAAATCGAGATCGAATAGATTGAAAGGATTAATATAGTGATAGATGACAGTTCCCTTACGTCCTCCGATAATACCGAATAGAAGCAGTAACATGGCTGTAAAAAGCCCTGCTCGGATTGTGTTTGTTAAAAGAAACGGCAGCTTCCGTTGTTTGATTCTTCGCAGGATTGGAACACTATAAACCAACTCCTGCAAAGAACCAAAAGGACATGCCCAACCACATATTATCTTATTGCCGATAACGGCGAGAATAATGAAGAAAAGCAAGGCGATTGCTTTAGCAATTGGATCGGGATACAGCCCCACCATCGACTTGAAAACTTTAACTACACTCTCCATCGGGTTGGGTGATTTTCCCAGGAGAAATCCAGCGACGATTACAGAAAGCATGAGAGAAACAATGTAGGGTGTCCGGGGATACCATTCACGCCTGTGTTTGACATCGGACAAGTCCGGCCGTCCCAGCCTAACGAGGAAAACGAGGCCGCCGAGAACCAGTGCTGCATACACGTAGTACTTGAGCATACTATCATGATGAGAAAGAAGGTGTTCAGTAACATGCTGAAGTTCTTCAGGCGCAACACCTAATGTCTTGAGAGGTTTTTGTTTGGAAATATCGAGCGGCAGTTTGAATTCGCGGGCAAGGGCCTTACCTGTGACGTTCAGCGTTGAAGCAATATCACGAATCGACATCTCAACGCTGAAGCTGCCCACATCCTCGGGCTCACCGGCTGGTTTCACCAAAAATCCAAAGCCTACGATGATTATTATTATCGCGATTGTTCCAAAAAGCCAAAAACGTTGCCTCATTGACAATTGTGAGAACCAACTATGAATGCCCATCTTTCCTCCATCCCTATGTGAATTGGTATAACCAATCGCTGCACCTGTCTCGAAAAACGCTTCGCTTTTTTCGCGCAGGTGAGCTTTTCGTTAGGTTTTTCTATTTATTTCTCAAAATCAGCATTTAGTGTTTGAGCCTTATTTCTTCTCACTAACGTCTGCGTTATGCTCCCGCCTATTTTTTAGCCGGGAAACGAAGACGGATGCTCACGGGCCGGTGGTCGGAGAGGCGGATGTGGTCTTCGAGGGGATAGCGCTTCTCGAAGTAGTCGATCCGGAACTTCTCGTCCCAGTTGTCAATAAGTGAACGAGAAATCAAGATATGGTCCAGAAATTTCGTGTCCCAATTCAGGAAATTGCTCTTGAGTTTGGCGTAATACTTTGGCTCTCCCTTCTCGGCGTTCCATTGATAGGTGAAATACGGGAATTCTTTAGTTCCGCTGGCGAAAAGGAGAAGGGCTCGGGGGTCGCTGAAATCGGCAGCATTTCGGATCAGGCGATTGCGGACGTCGTCGTCAATGCTGTGCTTATCGAGAAGCTCGATTATCACAGAGCTGCTCTCATTTATATCCCCCATTACGATTATATCCGAGTCTTTTAAAGACCCCTGAACCTCCGGTTTCATTATCCAATTCCGCAGGAGGTCCTCCCATTCACCCCGTCGGCGAATGTCGTTGGAGTCGAGGCCACCGTCAATGCCGGATGTCTGGGCTTTAAGGTGAAGGACGATGACAACGAAATCATTTGCAGGAGCTGAGCGTACGCGGAATCGTGCAGCTAGCGGAGTGCGTGGAAAACGAAGTTCTTCCTTGGAACTGGTTGGTTTTCCAAAGCCGTAACCTCGCTTGAGCTGGGTTAGCTCGGTCACCTTCCCCAAAAGTTCTAGAGTCTTCGTATTCCAGATAAGGGCCGTATGTATACCACCAATGGTTGACTTTCCCATAATGGATGACTTTCCTGCTTTCCCCTTCCAAATTTCTGGCGGGTCTTTGATTTCATTCCTCTTATTCTCAAGCCTGTTTAACTCGGAGAGGAGCTGATCCATGGAAGAGGGCGCAGATGCGGATCGAGGAGGGATCATTTCTTGGATGCCAATCACATCCGTGCCGGCTCCTAGAATGGTCTGCGCTATCATTTCAAGGTGGCGATGGTCTCTCTTCGGGAAGGTGTGATCATCCGGCCCCACCGCATCAAAAATCTCAATATTCCATGAGGTAATTCCTATATACACCGGGGAAAGGGCCGGGCTTGTTGAATCCTTTGCTATCAGTACAATCGGGGCCACAAATAAGATAATAAAAGTGATAAGCAATATTTTCATAGTCCCTCTTTCCATAGAAGCTTAACGTAAAACTCAGCGGCGCAGTAACTACCTGGGGAGGGGGCGGGCCGATGTCTGTTCGCTCTTGGCATGAGAACCATCGTTGTTAGACTGCCCCCCATTTTTCTTGTATAACTTCTAAGTTGATAGAGTAGGTCTGACCCCCGCTTTTCAGTGCAGCGAGTGGTTAGACAATTTCTTATTTTTTCGGTTTCCATTCAGATGCGTTCTTCTTTGCGGCCGCGATTTGCTCAGCATTCAATCTTGAAGCGATCGACTGGAGTAGCTTTAATTCTTCGGTCTGTTTGCAGTTGGTGATAAGCAACCATGTATATGCTTGAATGTAGTCTTGTGAAACTCCTTTACCTTCGGCATACAATTGGGAGAGTTTATGTTGGGCCGCATGATGCCCTCGCTCCGCTGCCATGCGATACCATTTTGCAGCTTCGCCAAAGTCTTGTGTCAGGCCTTCACCATTAGCATACATAAAGCCTAAGTTGTGCATGGCAGAGGGATAGCCTCCTTCGGCGGACTTGCGATACCACTTGACCGCCTCAATATAGCCTTGAGGAAATCCCTTGCCCTCCGCGTACATCAGGCCAATGGCGTTTTGCGCTTTCGCATTGCCCTTTTCGGCTAAGGGAAGCCATTCTCGTGTGGCGGCTGCGTAGTCACCGCGCTTATACGCTACCAATCCAGCATCGTAATCGGCAGAAGCCAGCGTAGCCAAGGCAGAAATGAAGACAATGGTGAGAATCGAAGGTAATGTGTTTGCTCGAATCGTAAATAATTGAACCATTTTCCCCTCCCTTATTTTATTTTATGTCTAACGCCCAAGCTCACCTGCCCCTATGAAGCGCAGCGGAATAGCTGTCAGGTGGAGCACTTTGTTATACAGTCCTGATACAGAAGCTATCATTATGTGAATCAGTATCTTGAAGAAGTAAAACCTGTTCTAAAAATACATCAACCAGTATCTGAGTAATGTGGATAAAGCTTGAGGTTGCTCAAACATTATATGATGCCCGGTATCATCAATTATAGCAATTTTAGCATCCTTAATTGATTTAGTAATATATTCATGTTCTTCAACTGAAAATATAGGATCATTTTTAGCAGCTATTACTAAAGTGGGGCACTTAATATTATTTAGAAATTTCTCACTGTTAAAATCATCTAAGTACGATTCCAAATGATTTATGAATACTTGTTCATCAACAAATTCCATGCCTTCTTTTACAAGTTTGATAAATTCATCTTTACTAGAATCCAGATTTGTTGAAACATAATCGAGATATTCTTGTTTAAACTCATCAAAATGACCGTTCTTTATACGTTCCAAAAACTTATATTGCTCCTTTTCAACTTCAGGCAAATATCTTGCCCATGTTCCAATTAAAGCCAGTTTTGTAACCCTTTCAGGATGCTCTGCAGCTGCTTTAAAACATGCCCATCCTCCCATAGATGCACCGGCAAGTGCAAATTTACCTTCAGTACAATTTAAAATAGCCTCCACCCATTCCTCTCGACTATTACAATTACTAACATCCGGTACAACAATATCTGCAATATCCGAAAGATGTATTATTTGAAACTTCCAAAGATATTCATTTCCGGCTATACCAGGAACTAGGACTAACTTCTGTTTCATTTTACCCTCTTGTTTTTGTGGCTGGATATGTCTTGAATAATGCCATCTAAAGAATTGATAACAATTCCTTCGTTTTTGTATTTTTCAAGTCCATTAAGAAGACGGTGCGGATCAGGCGCGGCTATCAGCAGTCGCCTGCATCCGGCTTGTTCGCATTTTCTTAGCCTTGACGATCAGTGACCTTCCGAACGTGGGAAATGCTCGTGCGAGCCAGCAACTCCGGATCGTTCCCCGTCGGTTGAAGTTTACCATGTCCGAAGTGAAATACACTGGTTCAAACGAGTGATGTCGTAAGAGGTCAAACAACGTCCGCTTGATGAAATACCTGATGTGTCCTGCTGCGCCTCTCGTGAAGGAGATTTCGATATTTGGGTTTCGGTTAACCAGAAGGAGAAGCCGACGTCCGAAAGCCGCAAGGTTCGGGGTGGTCACTACAAGGTGACCGGACGGTTTCAGCACACGGAACACCTCGTCAAGTAGGTGGTCGATATCAAAGATGTGCTCAACGATCTCTCCAGCGAAGACAAGATCAAATGCCCCATCCGGAAAGGGCAACGCTTCTTCGAGGTTGCCGAGCTTTGCGTCGATACCTCGTTCACGCGCCTTGGTGATTCCTGGATTGGAGGCATCGATTCCGGACACCTTGTTCCCTTGGTCGAGAAACGCGGTGCCAATGGTGCCGTCGAGACACCCGATATCGAGGATACTACCGGCGTTCCCAACCAATGGTAGCACGCGTTTCACGCGGATGTCGTCCTGAGTACAAAGCGATCCGTCGTATGCTTCTGTGTTCCATGCGTATGGGTCCATTGGTTTGCCTCATGCGAACATTCGAGCTAAGCTGCCGTGAAACGCGCCAGCGTTTTCACGGTCAGCTTGAGCGATTTGATACTGTTTAAGGCCTCCTCCTCCCTACACCTGTAAGGTATCATCGTTTTGGAAGAAACAATTAACGGAAAGGAGGATTTTGCCTATTTTTCTTTATTGACACATGGAGGCCTTATAAGTGTTAGGAGGCGGCTAGTTGCTTCTCGGAAACATCTCTTCAAATTGCTGCCGATACGCCAGCCTCTGCAACGACGTGGTCGTTCTCAACCGTGCTGCCTGATACTCCAATCGCTCCAATTATCTCACCGTTACTATCCTTAATCGGCACGCCGCCTGGAAATGTGATTAGCCCATTGTTCGAATGTTCAATGTTGTAAAGATCGCCGCCGGGCTGAGAAAGATTCCCGATCTCGCCGGTATTCATATCGAAAAACCGGGCGGTCTTTGCTTTTTTGATTGCGATGTCAATCGATCCAAGCCAGGCACCATCCATCCGTAAGAAAGCTTTGAGATTCGCCCCCGCATCCACAATGGCGATATTCATCTTTATATTCAGCTCTTCCGATTTTTTACGAGCTGCATCAATGGCTACCTGGGCTTGATCCGTTGTAATGTCTGACATAATTACCTCCTGTTAGTGTGAAAAAGGGAAATACGACTCGGTCTAACAAACAAAATTACATATGGCGTCCTCCTAACGTAAAGCTCAGCGGTGCAAACCCGCCAGGGTTTGCATCCGCTGGAGCGATTGGTTAAGCAGCGTCTTCGGAAAATTCACGCTTTATTGTCGCTAGAACTTCTCCGAAAGTTTCTTTAATGTTTCCTTTGATGAAACGAATCTGCTCGATGCCACTGATATTCGAGAACTCTTCTGTGCCCTCTTCGAGTAGAATAATTGCTCGGCTAAAGCCAAGCCGTCCCTGAAACAGACCTACTTCGTGTATAACATTCTGGCGAGCCCAGCGGTTCCCATTTACAGTTTCATCCTCTGCTGTCATGACCAATACCGCAAAAGATGATTTTGTAAGCATGTCTTCTAGAATATCTCTAATAACATGTCCCGCACGTGCTCCTATTTCATAGGCTTCCACCGATAACCCGTGCTTGTCCTGGAGGTGATCTTTTAGATCTCGCCAAGCTTGACTTCGACCGTGTCCGATAAAGATTGTAGGCTTCTGTGGAGGTGGCTCAGGCATTCGTGAAGAACTTAGGTAGTTCTCAAACACGTCAAAAACCGCCTCTATCTGTCGGCGCTCTGGTGCTTTTATGCTGACCTCCACTGAATTGCCGAATGATTGAATGCGAAATGAACCATCTTTAAGTGATTCATCATAGACAGCATTTCCAGATGATCGCCGATAGTCGGCGAAAAATTCTTCCTGAGAATCATGTTTCCATCTTGCTCCGTCAATTTCAACTACTAAGTGAAGGATAGAGACTTGAGCTTCCTCAGTAGGGATAACTCTGTGAAATGCATCGATTGCCTCTCGCAGAACGTCTACTGAGAAACGAGTTCTTGTGAAATGTTTTGTCTTTTCCAAAAGTTTACCTCGATAATATGAATTAAAAGCTGCTTAACGACTGAACTCACTGGATTTTACGGAGCGGAGCGGAGTAAAAATCCAGTGCAGTGATTTGTTAGGCGGTTATATGCCTATTGATGTTAAAAAATCTTGTGGGATATCACTATTTTTTCGTCCAGCTATAGCAAAATAGTATAAAGGCTGTCCCTCTATTGAAAGCCTGTGCTGGTATCGTTCAAGGAAATATACATCAAGATATTCTGAGAAGATCAGTTCTCTAATGGCAACAGAAAATCCACTCTCGTCACTTTTATCAAGAAATGTTTCTTTCATATTGAAGGCTATCCAACCCTTGCTTTGAAGAATATTAAATGCCTCTATAAATGCCTTTACTGGAATGTCTCCGAATCCGAGCGCTGCGACAGTAGTAAGGCAATTAAATGACCATTCTTGTATGTCCTCCCTTTGTTGCATAGTTAAATTACAAAAATCTTCTATATAATAGGCATCATAAATCATGGGCCTGTCGCGATCTGTCGCCTCTTTTGCTTCAGATATAATATCAGCCCCAACGAGCCTTGAAACCCCATGGTTTCTCAATTTTTCACCCATCATTCCATTGCCCGCTCCTAAATCTAATACTCGAAGTTCCGTAAAATGTTCATGAACTTGAGACAGTGAATATCTTAGTGCCTCCGATACCTTTGTTGGAGAATTACATTTCAGGCGTTCATAGAATAATTGTTCATACAATCCCTGTATTTTGTAAATTTCTGCATATTCATGAAAAAGGATTTTTCTTTCTTGAGCACCAGGTTCTAATAAAAAGAAATATTCTTCGTCTTGTTCAAGGTCATTTGCTTTCATCTTTGGAAACTTAATCCTATACTTTCCAATCACTTTAATCCCCCTTGTTGATAGTTTTGTTAGCCTAACTATTGATTGAGCAGCGATTTCGCTTCAATATGAGATAATGATGGAAAAACGCAGCGAAATCGCTATCATATTAGATAGATGCCTTTGCACAATAGTATGAACGGAAACAGCGCTCAACACAAGAAGAAGTTGCTCGACCGGGTGAGCGAGCTGATGCGTCTCAGGCATTACTCTATCCGGACGGAAAGGTCATATATCGGCTGGATCAAGCGGTATATCTTGTTCCACAAAAAGAGGCATCCCGGGGAGATGGGTGTTCAGGAAATAGAGGCATTTCTTACCCACCTCGCCGTCGATAGAAAGGTATCGCGCTCAACGCAGAACCAGGCTTTCAATGCCCTGCTGTTCCTGTACCGGGAGGTTCTGAAATTAACGCTGGATGAGAAAATTCAAGCGGTCCGCGCAAAAAGGCAACGGAAACTGCCGGTTGTCATGACCCGTGACGAGGTGAGGCTGGTAATCGAGGCCATGGCCGGAACGTGCGGGCTCATGGCAAAGGTCATGTACGGGAGCGGCCTCCGTCTCATGGAGGGCGTTCGCCTTCGAGTAAAGGACCTTGATTTCAGCATGAACCAAATAACCGTGCGCAGCGGAAAAAGGGGACAAAGATAGGTGGACGATGCTGCCTGAGAGCATCAAGCCCGCGCTGCAGGAACATCTGCGCAGGGTCAAGATCATTCATTCCAACGACCTGTCCCGGGGCTACGGCGAGGTGTACCTGCCCCACGGTCTTGAGCGGAAGTTCACGGGGGCGGCTAAAAGCTGGGAGTGGCAGTACGTCTTCCCGGCGAAGGGCCTCTCACGCGATCCCCGGACGGGGAAGGAGCGACGACATCATATCCATCCGACTATTTTCCAGAAGGCCCTGAAGAAAGCTGTCCGCATGGCCGGCATACACAAGCGCGTGACGAGCCACACGTTCCGCCACAGCTTCGCGACGCACCTGCTTGAGGCCGGGTACGACATACGGACAATCCAGGAACTTTTAGGTCACGCGGATATCTCCACTACGATGATCTATACACACGTTCTCAGGGCGGGAGGAAAAGGTGTGAAAAGCCCCCTTGATAGTATTTCGGGCAAACTTGATTGAACGATGTCACTGCGTGTTCACAGCATACCGACTAAACTAGCCCGGTCCTATTTTATCGAGAGCGATGAAGGACTCTACCTGGTAGACACCGGCGCGCCCGGCTCCGAGGAGACCGTGCTGAAGCTGATGGAGAAGCTCGGCCGTGACGACCTGCGGCTTATCTATATCACCCATGCCCACCTGGACCATTACGGCAGCGCCGCCGCCCTGCGGCGTATCACGGGAGCGCCGATCGCAATCCACCGCGCGGACGCGGAAAGGATGGCGCGGGGAGAGACGCATCTCGGTGAGATACGCGGGTGGGGGAAGTTGATAGGGGCTTTCAAGAAGATGCTGGAGCCGCACATGAAGCCGGAAGCCACACGGCCGGACATTCTTTTAGACGACGGCGATAGGCTGGATGAGTGGGGCCTGGACGCGAAGGTGGTCCACATACCGGGTCACACCCACGGCTCGAGCTGTCTACTCGTCGAGGGAAGGCTGGCATTCGTGGGGGATCTTCTTTCGACAGTCGGCCGCCTGCACGCGCAGCGCTTTTTCGCGGAGGACTGGTCACAGATCCCGGAAAGCCTGGAAAGGCTGAAGGCGCTGGGCGTCGAATGGGTTTACGCCGGGCACGGGCGCCGGGCCCTGAGCGGGCCGGGTTTGGACAAATTGAATGTTCAATGAAAAGAAAATACTGAAAGGGAAAAGAAGAAAAAGAACTCAAAAAAATAGCCACGAAGACACTAAGGCACGGAGAAAATGGAAATATAGAAGTATAAAAATATGGAAATAATGAAACGAAAGGGCGTGAGACGGAAAAATAACGAGGGACGATGGACGAAAGGAAAGACGAATGTCCAATCTTCAATCGTCACTCGCCTTGCGCAGTACGAACTACGATTCACGAATTTCTTTAACTCTTTCGTATATCCGGTCGATCCCGTCGGTGCTGCTTAAGGGAACCGGTATATGGCCGGGCGGGCCGTGGTGGTCCCGTGGGTTGATCCTTATGAGTGTGCCGCCGTGGTCACGGGCCACGTGCTCGGATGTCATCCGGACGGTGGGGACGGCTTCCCCCGCTCCGATCTCTACGATCACAAGCTTGAGCCTTTCCTCGCGAACCTTCCGGAGCCATGAATTGAGCCTCTGGTTCTGGCTGTCCGTTCTTCTTGAGACCCAGGTGAGATCGCCGAACATCAGGATGTTCGGACGTGCTACCCTTCCGCAGTTAATGCACCGCGGCAGCGGCTCCAGTGCCCTGAAGCTCTCCTCGTCCACATCCACCTCCATCCGGCTTCCGTCCCAGATTTCATCCGTGCAGGGCGCCGTGCACTGAAGATGGTGAATCGAGCCGTGGCACTCTTCGATCCGGTCATCCAGGTAGCCCGCTTTCTGGAACTGCCCGTCCACGTTGGACGTGAATACGAAGTACCCGCCGCTTTTACGAACGGCCATCTCCAGGAGCTGGCCGAATCCACGGTGCGGCGTCGTTCTCCTGTAAAGATTCAAGCGGTGACCGTAAAATGCCCACGCCAGTTCGGGATCGGTATCGAACCAGCTCGGGTTCGCCATGCCGCTGAAGGATATTCCCAGCCGGGCGATGGGCGGATAGGCTTTCCAGAAGCCCTTGTTGCCCCGGAAGTCGGGCAGCCCCGAATCGACGCCCATTCCCGCGCCGGCGGTAATCAGGACCGCATCGGCGCCGTGTAGCGCTTCTGCCGCCTCGTCGAGTCTTTCCGTAAGTTCACTTTTCATCCCATTTTCAATTATAGAGGTATGAAGAGGGAAACGAATAAAAATATACAAGATACAAGAAACAAGAAAAAAGATGCAGGATACAGGATGAAAAAAGACAGAAAGAGTGAAGCGGGAAAAAATAAATAGCCACGAAGACACTAAGGCACGAAGAAAAGACGAATAACCAATGAAGAGACTGAAGACCAAAGACCGAAGACTAAAGATAAAAACGAAAAGAGAATTAGCACCTGATTAAACCTGATTTACCTGAAAAATAAGAATAACTAAAATAATTATCAGAGTAATCTCCGTCAGATCTCAGTCGACCCGGCCCCGGTCTTACCGGGGACGGACGGCGGCTCTGCCGGACGGAAGAGGAATCAGGTGCGATTTATTCTTATTTTTCACTTCTTTTTTTAACGATGTACGAAGTACGATATATAAACCACGCTGTACGCAGAACGCTGTACGAGATACGAATCACGAACGACTAATCCCGAGCAAGAAGGTTGCTATTGCCCTGCCTATGAAATCGTTTGTCTTCACGGTCGGGTGGCACCAGTCGTAGTACAGGCCTTTTTCTACCTCGCTGTACTTTCTCAGAATGGGCAGCAGGTCCAGGTAATCAAAGCCCAGCCTGTCCGCTTTCTCCCGGAGTATCCTCTGCGGCGTATCTTCGAGAAACTTCGCGTACACCTGGAAAGCCGCCGGAAAAGCAACAATCGCCACAGTGAAATTGTGCTTTTTGGAAAGCGCTTTCAGAGTGCTGAATTCCCGGTCGATGACATCCCACGATTCGGCCTCCCATGCCGCCCCCCAATCGTACTTCGCCATCGAGGCCAGCTCGAGAAAGGCTTCCCTGTCGTTGGCCCAATCGACTTTATCCATTACTGACGTCCAACCGAGCCGATCTTCGCCCTGCTCCTTTATCCATCTGCGCAGCTTGAATTTCTTATTGATGGTTTCCGCCAGGAGACTATGTTTCCTTAGCCATCCCCTGCTGCCAAGCTCTCCGGGAAACCCCCAGGGAGGCCGGCTGTCATTGAGGTAAAAAGAAACGACGACTATATCCGGCTCTACTGAGAGACCTCTCTCTTCCAGTATGTTTATCTCCTCTTTAAGCCCGATGTCTCCCACCCCGGCATTGATCACTTCGACGGACCGGTCTTTCATAGAGCTCTTCAAATACTCCTCGGCCCTCTCGACGTATACTTCCTCCGCCTCCAGGTAGCTCCCCCAGGTAATAGAATCCCCCAATACCAGGATTCTCAGCTCGTTCGTTTTTTTGTGCGCCGGGACTTCGCCGTCCCGGAAACCCAGGGAGTTGATTTCCATCGTGATATCGCGTTTCGATATGCGGTGGTTCCGGATAAGCACGCGCGCGTTCGGGACCAGCCGCCGTCCCTTCGATGTGTAGACTATAAGGAATTCGGCATCGAGCTCACAGAGGGTCTTGAGGCGCCCGGCCTTTTGCTGAATGACGTGGGTCTCCGAGAGGCGCAGAAAGAGCTCGAGAAGCAGTAGAATCAGGACAACGGAAGATATGAACAGTGCCCCTGGAATCAGGATACGTTTTAAGCGCTTGTTGGTCACGGC
>JAVCDC010000060.1 GCA_030765135.1 Candidatus Tritonobacter lacicola
AGCCTGTCACGCTCCTTCTGACTCATCTTCAATATCCCCTTTTTCACTGACACCTCCTTATAGGCGCCAGTATAGGGGACATTTCTATTTAGTCTCAGGGGGACATTATCATTTAGTTATGACAGCAAAATAAACCGGCTTGTAAAGGCCGAATAGAATAAAGCCGTTTGTCCTGGTTCACCGTGGATGTACAATTCTTTAAGGAGGTAATGGTGAGAAGGTCGGCAGACGAGGCTGAACGGGTTCCCGGGTTGGTGTGCGGCGCCCTCCTTATTTCCGCGCTCCTTTTTTTCTGGTGCGCGTGCGCTTCCTACGGCCAGGGAGATGAAGGAGGGTATAACCGCGCCCTCTCCCATTCCTTCCGCAGGCTGGGCGATCTGCAGTTGAGTCGCGGTGAAATCGACAAAGCGAGGGAATCCTACCGCAAGGCGCTCGAGGCCGATCCGGAGGAGTCGGAAAATTACAACAACATGGGTGTTATTTACAAATTCGAGGGTAAGAACGAGGAAGCCCTTGAGGCGTTCCGGAAGGCGGTGGAGCTAGATCCGGAGAATGTGAGCGCCAGAAATAACCTGGGCAGCGTGCTCTTCATCATGAAGCGCTACAAAGAAGCGGGGAGCCAGTTTCTTGAGGCCGTGCGCCTGGATCCCGATAACGCCCTGGTGCACGCTAACCTGGGGAGCGTTCTTAAACAGGTGGGCTCCATTCGCGAGGCACATGAGCAATACGAGATAGCTCTCAAGCTTAACCGGGACATTCCCGTTGCTCATTATCACCTGGGTGAGCTGCTGGAGAGGGCGGGCGAGATGGAGAAAGCCCTGCACCATTATGAGAGGTTCGCCGAGCTCAAGCCTGGGGAACCCATGGCTCATTATCGTCTGGGAAGCCTCTGCTCCAGATTAGGGGAGCATGAGCGAGCGGTGGGAGAGCTTCAGAAGGCGAAGGAGCTTCTCCCGAAGGACCACAAGATGGCGAAGGCTCTGGCGCGGGCCATGATGGATATGGGGAGACACAGGGAAGCGGCGGAGCACTACGCCGTATTGGTGGAGGATGATCCTAAAGATCCCACCCTTCACAGCGACCTGGCCTCGGCCCTCGCCCTTGCCGGCGAGTACGATCAAGCCATCGCCGAATACCGGAAAGCCCTGGAGATCGATCCTGACAACTCCGTTGCGAAGAGGAATATGAAGGTCGTCGAGAACACCAAGGTCGTCGTGGCGCGGAACGAGCAATGGAGGAGGGGCAGGTGGCAGCGAAGGGCGATGTACGGGCTTTTATTGGTCGCCCTTGCGTTGATGGCGTACGTGATCGTCAGGAGGTGGACGGATTTTTATCGCAAGGGGAAGAATGCCCGGCGCAAAAGCAAGATTTAGCCAGGTTGCTCCTAGTGTCGTGTCTCAGAAGTTTCTTGCATTTTATTCGTCATTGCGAGCGTTAGCTCAGTCAGACCCGGCAGCTCTGCCTGACGGGGAAGCAATCTCAATTGCTTGCGATAAAAGAGATTGCGTCGTCGTGGAGTTTATGCTGAGCATAGTCGAAGTGCTCCTCGCAATGACACGGAATATGCATAGGTATTTCCGAAACGGTACACTAGTGGTGCCGGGACATCCACCTGAAGCGGAGAACCACCGCCGCGGAGCTCCCGAAAACAAGGAGGATGATGGTGGACGGCTCGGGTATTGCTCCTCCCCCATCCATATGACCCCAGTTCGAGTAGTAGAGGCTCGCCAGGCCGCTGTTGTGGATTATCAGCGTGTTTTCGTCGTTGCCCGAGGCGCTCACCAGGGCCACATTCGACCAGTTAGCAGAGCCGGTGATGGTGACGGCATCGGTGCCCGAGGGATTGATGACCATGTATTTATGGTGGATATAAGGGTTAAAAGGATTGCCGGCGTCGTCGGCGAGAAAGAAAACGTCAATGCCGTAATCGAGAAGATCCTGATATTCGCCACCCGCCTCATCGGACTTCCCTTTATCGAAGATGCCTCTGATGGTGACCCCTCTGTCGTGGGCGTCCTGAAGGGCTTGTGAGACTGCATCGTCGGTAAAGCTGTAAATAGCGAAGAAAATCTTGCCGCCGGAGACGGTGGCGTCGATCTCGTTGACGATATGTTGCTGGGTAGTGGTTCCGGAGTTCTGGGGGCTCATCCGGTAGAAGTCGTTTGCGGATCCGCCCCCGAGGGCGAAGTATCCTTCGACCTGGCTTTTGCTGCCGTGGAACGTTCCAGCGAACATTTGATTGAACTCGGTTTCATATCCTGATACGAGATCGGCGTTTTGGATGGAAATGGCGTTGTTCCACTGGTAGTAGCTCGCCGAGCCGGTATGGTTCCACGAGCCCGTCCAGACGGTCGTCGAATCGAATACGGCGAACTTATTGTGGCTCAGCGTGCTGCTTGGGTCGTAGGTGACCGAGATGCCGTCGTCGATAAGCTGCTGGATATAGGTATTGTAGTTGGAGTCGTCGGGTTTAAGGTTGGTCACCAACCGCGCCACTTGGCTCGATCCGTTGTGCCAGTCGACAAGCTTGTTGATAATGTTCTGCTGGTTTATGTTGTAGATGGTGAGATCGATGGTGGAGGTGGCGTTATCGATCAGGTCCAGAAACGCGTCCTCTATCACGTACTCCCGGGCGGGATCATGGGGATCATTGAAATACGTCTGATACGATTGGCCGAGGGCAATACAGGGCCAGAGTAGAACTGCGACCGCGAAGGAAAGGGTGATTGCGAGGCGAACGGGACTGAGCAGCTTCTTGAACATGGCACTCCGGCAACTCATCACACTATAAGGCTCCTGTAAAATAGTAACTGCTTTTATATCAATTGGTTAAACACCAAATTGTTTTCAATTTCCCTCACAATTTTCTTGACTTAATGAGTGGCATATTTTACTATATCACCTTGCAGTTCA
>JAVCDC010000107.1 GCA_030765135.1 Candidatus Tritonobacter lacicola
CAAGCTGATTGTGAAGGTCATCGAGGGGGTCAAGTTCGTAGATGGAGAGATGAAAGAGATAGCTGCTTAGGAGCTGTTACACGAGGATGCGCACATGCTCCTGTCCACAACATTTGACAATATCTCTTTCTTGGATGATGTAATCGGGCAAGGAGAGGTCGAGCTAGAAGAATAAAGGGTCTTCATTCCGGTTGATGCACAAGGTGACCTGAAAAAATCCTTCATTTTACAGCGTGCAGGGCACCTAATTACAATAATGAGAATGGCAATGCCCATCAGGAGTATACCAAGACCAGCAAGGAAAAAGCCCCATGACTTGAGACTATCTTTATTATTTTCCATTTTATTATCCTTGATAAACTAACGGCCGAGTTGAGCGGAAGGTTCTGGGTGTTGCGAGCTTGCTCGCATAAGCCCAGGTTCTTTCCGCTCCAACGACTTGTTCGCGCTGCCGAAGGCGGCGCCGGGCAAGACGTTGGAGGTACTCAACTCGGCCGTTCGCGCCGCCGTAGGCGGCGCGAACTATTGATTGAGCAGCGATTTTGCTATCATATTGGATATTATTGTCGAAACGCAGCAAAATCCCCTGAACGCTCAGATAAACTTCCCTTACTTTGCATTTTGCACTCTGCATTTTGCAATTTGCATTGTGTTTTTTACTTTCCCTCTATCACCTCCAGGGCTATGGAGATGTTGCCCAGGGGCGCCGATACCTGGATACCGTTCACAAGCGGCACTATCTCCTTCACGATCTCCCCGGCAATCTTTATGCCCTCGGCCCGTGCCTCCTCCTTGGTTCCGCAGCTTCGCATCCTCTCCAAAACGTCGTCGGGAACGATGACGCCGGGAACCTCGTTCCTCATGAACTCGGCGTTCTTCAGGCTCGGGAAGGGCCAGATGCCGGCGATTACGGGAACCTCCAGATGGCCAATCCTGTCGAGAAAATGGCTGAAGGCCTCCACTGCGAATACCGGCTGGGTAATAACGAAGTCCGCGCCCGCCTCCACCTTCTTCTCGAGCCTCTCTATCTCCGTATCAAGGTCTAGAGCATAGGGGTTAACACCGACGCCCAGTACGAACGACGTCGGCGGGTCTATCTTGAGCATCCCCAGGTCGAGGCCGTGGTTCAGCAGGTTGGCCAGGCGGGTAAGGCCGATGGAATCGACGTCAAATACGCCCGTGGCATCGGGGTAAGAGCCGAGCTTTGGAGGGTCGCCGGTGATAATAAGGATGTTCCTCAGGCCGGCGGCCTGTGCACCGAGGAAATCCGCCTGCATCCCGATGAGGTTCCTGTCCCGGCAGCAGTAATGAAGGACCGTCTCTATCCCCGCCTTTTGCTCTATCTCTAGGGCGGCGATCATCGGGCTGAGGCGCGAGCTCGCCCGGGGACCGTCGGGGAGATTGATGGCATCGACTCCCGCGTCGCGGCACCTCTTCGCCTTCTCAATCGTCTTCTCCAGGTGCCAGCCCCTCGGGGGGGTAATCTCCACCGATGTCACCCACTCCTTCCCCGCCAGCTTTCTGCCCAGCCTGCTCCTCTTTTCCAAAGGAAGCGGCTCGGCCAGCTCGGGCGCCTCAATGACAGGCTTCACTTCTATCCTTTTCCTCGAGAAGTCGACGGCCTTCAGCGCCCGGGCCATCTCCTTGATATGCTGATCGTGGATTCCGCAGCACCCGCCGATAAGAGACGCCCCCTTCTCCACGAAGCGCTTGCAGTACTCTGCGTAATACTCCGGAGAGGCCATGTAGAGGTACCGCCCGCCGACAGTCCGGGGATAGCCTGCGTTCGGCATAACCAGGATGGGCTTGCCTCCCGCATAGGGGACAATCGCCTCAAGCAGGGTCAGCATCGTATTGGGGCCGACGCCGCAGTTCAGGCCTATCACATCCACCGCGTCGAGCCCGGCGAGGACGGCCGCCATCTTCTCCGCGGCGATTCCAGTCTGAGTATGCCCCTTCTCGCCGCACGTGAACGAGGCTATAACGGGAAGGCCCGTAACCTTCCGGGCCGTCTTCGCAGCAAGCTCCAGCTCGGCCAGCACCGAGAATGTCTCGAATATTATGAGGTCCACGCCCGAACGGGCGAGAGCTTCGATCTGCTCGGTATAAACATCCACTGCCTCGGCGGCTGATAGCTTCCCGACCGGCTCTATGTACGTCCCCAGGGGCCCTATGCTTCCGGCCACATAGATATCATCGCCCGCAACGTCCCGGGCAATCTCGACTCCTCTTTCGTTTATCCTGACCGCCTGCTCACCCAGGCCGTAGGCCCGGAGCTTCAGGCGGTTGGCTCCGAACGTGTTCGTCTCGATTACTTCCGCGCCGCTCTCGATATACCCCGAGTGAATGGAACGAACCATCTCCGGCTTCATAACGTTCAGCTCGTCGTAACAAGTGTTTATAAAGACACCCTGCTCGTATATGCGCGTCCCTATAGCCCCATCAAAAATCGTGACGCCTTTCGCTATCTTTTCCCTGAACGGTATTCTCACGGTCGCTCCGCTATGAGTTCAATGAGTTTAATGAGTGTTCTGATATATCGATCATCGAAAAGCTCCGCCGCCTCTGTAGCGAACGGCTTCTGATATTGCAATGCAACTCATTTAACTGTGTTTCGTATCCTCTTGCCTTTGCGCCTCACCTCTGCTTTTTATGCTTCACGAGTCTGTCTGCCACCTTAACAGCGCTTATGGCGTCCTTGCCGTAGCCGTCCGCGCCGATGCTGTCGGCGTATTTCTGCGTGACCACGGCGCCTCCTACCATCGTCCTGGCGCCTGTCCCGGCCTCGCCGAGGAGCTTCACGACCTTCTCCATCTCGGGCAGCGTGGTCGTCATGAGGGCGGACAGGCCCACTATGTCGGGCTTGATCTCCTTTGCCTTTCCGATTATATCCCCGGAGGGAACGCTCGACCCCATGTCGATGACCTCATAGCCGTAGCCCCTCAGCACGGCGGCAACAATATTCTTTCCGATGTCGTGGACGTCCCCCTTCACCGTCGCCATCACGATTCTTCCCTTCCCCTCCCCGCGGGTGCTACCAATCTTTTCCTTGAGATGGTTGAACGCCAGCTGCATCGTCTCGGCGGCAAGCATGAGCTGGGGCAGGAAGTACTCCTTGCTCTCGTACTTCCTGCCGACCTCGTCGAGCGCGGGGATAAATATGTCGAGGTTCATGCGCAGCGGATCCTCCCCCCCGGCGAGAGCTTCGTCTATCAACCCCAGTATATGCTCCCTGTCCCCCGTCAACATGGCCTGATAGAGCCTCGAGCCTATGTCCCCAGGTTGAGCCCCCGGCGGCGGGGGCTCCAAAGAGAGCAGATCGCTCCGTCGTCCAAGGAGAAGATCGCAGGAAGAGACCGCGCTCTTGATCCGATCGCTCATCGGGTTGACAATCGCCGCATCGAGACCCCGCCCCATTGCCATGGCCAGGAAGGATGAGTTGAGCAGCGACCTTTGCGGGAGGCCAAAGGACACGTTGCTTATACCGAGCGTGGTGAGCCGCCCCATGTCCTTGAGAATCACGAGGGCCCTGAGTGTCTCCCTCACGGAACCCGGATCCGCTGCCGCCGACATCGCGATCGGGTCGAATATTAGCTCCCTCTCATCGAACCCCATCTCCCGCGCCCTGGATATGATCCGCGCGGCGATCGCTATCTTATCCTCGGCAGAGGCGGGAATCCCTTTCCCATCCATCAGGAGGCAGAGAACCGCGGCCCCGTATCTCCGGGCGAGGCCGAGCACCGCCTCGATCCGTCCCTCCTCCCCCGTCGTCGAATTCAGGAGCGGCTTCCCTCCGCACGCGATGAGGCCGGCCTCAAGGACCCCGACGTCCGCGCTGTCTATGGCCAGGGGAACGTCCACGGCCGTCTCTACCGCCGCAACGGCCCGGCGCATGAACTCGGCCTCGTCGCCCGGTATTCCCACGTTGACATCGAGAACAGCGGCCCCGGCCGCAACCTGCTCCACCGCCTCCCGCCTCACCGCCACATATTTCCCCGCCTCGATCTCCCCGGCAAGAACCTTCTTTCTCGTCGGATTGATCCTCTCGCCGACCATGACAAACCGGTCGAGGCCGAACCCCACTACCCTGGTCCTTGACGCCAGCCTCAGGGCGGGCTTGAACTCCCTGTATGTCGGGGCGACGCCCTTTATCTTATCCGCCACGGCCTTGATATGCTCGGGTTTCGTCCCGCAGCAGCCTCCGACGCCGTTGACGCCGAGATAAACGTATTTGATGGCGCACCGGGCCATGAACCTTGGAGAGGCATTGAAGACGGTCCGCCCGTCCACCAGCTCAGGGATGCCCGCGTTCGGCTGCACGACGATAGGGAGGTCGGTGAAGAGGGCCATCTCCCTTATAACGTCGAATAACTTCTCAGGCCCCGTCCCGCAGTTGGCGCCGACGATGTCTGCCCCGGCCGCCTGCAGGATAACAGCGGCGGCTGACGGGGTCGTCCCGAACACTGTCTTCGCCCCCTCCTCGAAGGTCATGCTCACCTGGACCGGTATATCGGATGAGATCTCCCTCACTGCCAGTATCGCGGCTTTTGCCTCCCTCACGTCGGTTATGGTCTCGATGATGATGAAATCCGCGCCGGCTTCGACGAGGGGCCCCGCCTGCTCTTTGAACGCATCAATCGCAGCTTGAAACGAGAGCTCGCCTATCGGCTCGACGAGGACGCCGAGCGGCCCCATCGAAGCGCCCACAAAAACACGTCCGGCGGAGGCGCGCTTGGCTATCCTCACCCCCTCGGCGTTCACTTTTTCCACGTCCGCGCCGAGGCCGCATGACGCAAGCTTGAACCTGCTCGCGCCGAACGTGTTGGTCTGGATAACATCGGCGCCGGCCTCGATGTTGCGCGCGTGCGCGTCCCCGACCAGGCCTGGATTGACCAGGTTGAGCGTCTCCGGGCACTCCCCGGGCTTGAGGCCGAGTTCCTGGAGGACCGTCCCCATCGCGCCGTCGTATATCAGGACCCGCTCCCTCAACCTATCGAGGATCGCGCTCACCTCTTGCTCCTCCAGCCGAGAACGGCCGTTATGGATTTCTCCGGCGTCATCGTCAACGTCTCCGAAAGAGAGATTCCCACCCTGTAACCCTCCACGTACTCGAGCAGCCCCTTTTGGTGCTCAAGCGATAGATCACCATAGCCCGGACTGAACCGCCCGGTCAAGGAGCAGTCGGCCATTCTGGCCCCGGCGGCGATGTGCGCCGTCAGCATATCCGCAAGTCCCTCCACCGCCTCGGAGCCGAAAGCATCGAGGATCGCCGCCATGGCCATATCGCCGGCTTCCGAGTGCTCACGGGCCCTCGCCGATATCCCCTCCCCCACTGTAACGGCCATGATCGTCCCGTGCGTGCAGGCCGCCAGGTGCCTGGCTATCGACGCCCCCTCGAGACTCAGCTCTCCGGCATCCACGGAGACCCCTGCATCCCCCCGGACTTCAAGACCGACGTTCCGGTACACGGCTGCAGTCTCCAGGAGGCTGTACCCCTCCCTTATTGTCTCATCCAACAGCTTTTCCGTCCGCCTATCGGCCGTGGTGGTCCCTTTCCGGTAACGGAGAAGCTTGAGAAGAGCCTCCCTGTCAACAACCACTCTGAGCGACGATACCTGCCTTGTCCCGCCCATCTTTTCTCTCCGTCACGATCCTGTGGATTTCTTTGTAATCCTCCGACATCCGCAACAGCACATCATCCGGCACGGCGGTCACCGGCCCCTCCCCGGTCCAACCCTCCGCGCGAAGATAGTCTCTCAACGGTTGTTTATCCATAGACGCCTGTTGCGCGCCGGGGGCGTACCTGTCCCCCGGCCATAACCTCGAGCAATCGGGCGTGAGGACCTCGTTGACGAGGACCTCCTGCCCG
The DNA here is from genome assembly GCA_030765135.1 of Candidatus Tritonobacter lacicola. Classification (GTDB taxonomy): domain Bacteria; phylum Auribacterota; class Tritonobacteria; order Tritonobacterales; family Tritonobacteraceae; genus Tritonobacter; species Tritonobacter lacicola. Next base: position 5,870 of record JAVCDC010000107.1, read on the forward strand.
CCCAGGATGCCAAACTCCATCTTCGTATCCGCCAGGATGATCCCCCTCGACTCCAGGTAGCAGCCAGCCCTGCGGAATATCCGGATGCTCATATCCTTCAGCCTCCTGCCCCGCTCCGCCCCTATAGCGGAAAAGCAATCATCCTCGGTAATATTGACATCGTGGCCGGACTTCACCTTCAGCGCCGGCGTGAAAATCGGCTCCGGAAGCCTCTCTCCCAACCTCATCCCCGGTTTCAGCATCAGGCCGCAGACAGCCCCGTTCTCGCAATAATCCCTCCACGCCGAACCGTAAAGATACCCCCTGACGACGAACTCCACGGGCAGAAACGAAACCCTTTTCGTCAGCATCGTCCGGCCAATAAGCAGACCGCCGTATTTCCCAAGACTGCACGGAACATCAGTGCTGATCATGTAGCTGCCTATCAAATCCGAAAGCTCGCCGAACCAGAACGCCGTCAGGCCCGTGAGCACTTTCCCCTTGCCCGGCACTCCGATTCCCAGGGGCCGGTCGAATGCCGACACCCGGTCCGTAGTTACGACGAGGACGTTGCCCTCGAAATCGTAGATATTACGCACCTTCCCCCTCGCGATAAGCCTGAGCTCCGGTATATCAAGATCGATTACGGAATGATTCACAGCATCACTAGTGTGATCAGGCCGAGAACAAGACAGTATACAGCGAAGTATATTAGTTTCCTCTGCTTGATGACTTTCAGCAGGAGATAGATTGCGATGAGCCCGCTTATGAAAGCGGCAACGGCACCGCAAATATAAGGCGCTTCCATGATGTCACCGATACCCCGCGCCTTGAGAATAAGAGCCCCGCCTATAGCGGGGATGGCAAGCAGAAAGGAGAACTCCGCCGCCGCGCCACCACGAACTCCCAGCAGCAGCGCCACGCATATCGTTGCCCCCGAACGCGAGATGCCCGGCATAAGGGCGAAAGCCTGGGCAAAGCCGATAAGCAGGGCGTCCTTCCAGGTGATCTGCTCAAGATCCTTCCTGCCGGCGCCCGACGCGTTGGCGATAAAGAGAAGGAGCGCCGTCACAATCCACATTGCGCCAACGACCTTGAGCGATTGAAAAAGCTCCTCCACTTTTTCGCCCAGGATTACGGCCGCCAATACCAGTGGAATGGAGCCTATCACCAGTAGAAAGACGAGACGCCTCTCAACGCCCCCTTCCCCTCTGAAAAATCCCGTAAGGATGCCCAGCACCCTCCTGCGGTAGAATATAAGGACTACCAGGAGAGTCGCCCCGTGCAGGAGGACCTCGTAAGCTATTCCGGGCGGACGGAACCCTTTTAAGAAACTCCCTAAGAAGGCAAGGTGGCCCGAAGAACTCACGGGGAGAAACTCCGTCAGCCCCTGGACAACACCCATTACTATCGCCCAAAGATATGTCACCGCGCAGCCCGCATAAAATGCCGTCAACAAGGATATACAATGGAAAGGATAAACAAAAGTAAGAATCTGGAGGTAAGGTTCTCTTTTATTTCGCCCCTCATCTCTCGTCCATCGTCTTTCGTCCCTCGTTTTTTCTCGCTTCACGCATTCTGCCTTTTTTGTACCCTGTACCTTGTACCCTGCATCCTGTATCTTATTTTCATATATCTATAATTAATGCTCTTTTCGTATAATGAATATAAATTCGCGAGCAAAGCGAGCTAATTTATGCCGATATACGAATACGCGTGCGACAATTGCAGGAAGATATACAGCTTCCTGGTGCGGAGCCCCTCAGAACACAGAACTCCGAAATGCCCGAAGTGCGGGAAACGGGGGATGAAGCGGATGCTCTCCTCCTTCGGCATTAGCCATACCGATGAGGACCGGATGGAGAAACTATCGGATCCTTCCATGTTCTCCGGCATCGACGAAAACGATCCGAAGTCCCTCGCCCGCTTCATGCGGAAGATGGGAAAGGAGCTTGGAGAGGAGATGCCGGAGGAGTTCGACGAGATGTGCCGGCGGCTCGAGGCTGGAGAGAGCCCTGAGGATATCGAACAGTCGATGGGCGAAGCCCCCTACGCGAGCGACGACTCCGGCAAGCTCTACGAAGGCTGATAAAAAGGGGGGCAGGCTGCTTTCTAAAAAAGTAGCCTGCCCCCTTTTTTATTTGCTGAACCAGTTGACAAACCTGGCGATTCCTTCCTCTATTGGGACCTTCGGCTCATAGCCAAGCAGCTTTCTCGCCTTCGATATATCGGCGTAAGTACGGGGAACATCGCCCGGCTGATCCGGCAACCTCTCGATTCGAGCTTCCCTGCCTAGTTTGGACTCGATAAGCTTTATCATCTCGCTCAATTCGACTATTCTCGAATCACCGAGGTTGAATATCTCGCAGCCGAAGTCGTAGTCCATAGCCTCCACGACACCGTCTATTATATCGTCGACATAGGTGTAATCCCTGCTGGAAGTTCCGTCGCCATATATAGAAATAGGCTTTCCCTCCGATATAAGCCTTGTGAACTTATGAATCGCCATATCGGGCCTCTGGCGGGGCCCGTAAACGGTAAAGAACCTCATGCAGCACACGGCGAGGCCGTGGACCCGGTGATACATACTGCAGAAAAGCTCCCCCGCCCTCTTCGCCGCCGCGTAAGGGGAGAGAGGGCTATCCACGCGATCATCCTCGCTGAACGGGACCTTTTCGTTAGCGCCATAAACAGACGACGAAGAACCGAATAAGAACCTCTTCACGCCGCTCTTCCGGCAGAGTTCGAGAAGCCTTACTGTCCCTTCCACGTCTACCTCGCTGTAAAGGACGGGATCGATGATGGAAGGCCTGACACCTGCCCGGGCGGCAAGATGGACGACAATCTCGATATCGTTGCCGGAGAATATATCCCCCATCGCCGCACCGTCCCTTATGTCCACCTCGCACAGGGAAAAAAGAGGGTTGTCCGGCAGGAGAGCGATATTTCGCCTTTTTATCCGGGGGTCGTAGTAGTCGTTAAAATTATCGACGCAGATGACGCTCCTTCCATCAGCGAGTAAGCGCTCGACTAGATGGGAGCCTATGAAACCAGCGCCGCCTGTGACTAGAATTGACATTGTGTCTCTACTCCTCAGCTCAATTCGAATGAAGCATCAAATGCCCATATGTAGATATCAGACTAATACGGAACAATAACCAAGATACAAGATACAATAACCAAGCAATATCCAAATTCGAATAACCAATACAAACCTTTAACCTGCCTAAAGGCCAATTCAACCATCGAACGACTAATGGTTATTGATTATTGGTGCTTGTTTGTACCTTGTATCTTGTTTCTTGTATCTTTTCTCTGCTCCCTCTGTATTAAGCTAATCTTTGAAATTATTCTTCCGCAACAGCATTAGGCCCTGACTTATCCGGCGAGAATTTTCTCCAGCTTTGCGAGGCACTCTTCCATCCTCTCCTTCGTCTTCGCCTCGAGGTTCAGCCTGAGGAGCGGCTCCGTGTTCGACGGCCGCACGTTGAACCACCAGTCGTCGTACTCCACGCTCACGCCGTCCAGGTGGGAAACCTTCCCGTCTGAGAATATCCCGGCTAGCTCCTTCATCTTCCCCTCTTTATCGGAGACCTCGAAGTTGGTCTCCTTGGTCTTCCAGTATTTCATGAATGGCCGGAGTATCTCCGATAGCGGCTTCTTCTCCCTCGTCATAATCTCCAGCACCCTGAGAAGCGTCAGGTCGCTCGAGTCCGCGGTGAACGTCTCCTTGTAGTAGTAGTGCCCGGCCAGTTCGCCGCCGAAGACGGCGCCGACCTCCCTCATCTTCGCCTTTATGTACGAGTGGCCGACCCTGCACTTTATCGGGACGCCGCCCGCCCTCTCTATCTCCTCCGGCACGACCCAGCTTGAGCGCAGATCGTACACGATGGCCTCCTCTTTCCCTGCCCTCCTGAGCGTGTCAACCGCCAGAAGGGCCGTGACTATATCTGTCGGGACTATACCGCCCTTCTCATCAATGAACCTTATCCTATCGGCGTCGCCATCGAAGGAAACGCCGAGGTCGGCATCCTCTTCCTTCACCTTCTCTATGAGATCCCTCAGGTTCTCCTCCTTGAGGGGATCAGGCTCGTGGTCCGGGAAATTGCCGTCCAGGTTGAAATACAGCTTTACGATCGAAAGGGGCAGACCCTCCGTTGCCAGGGGAACGGCGACGGCACCCATCCCGTGGCCGGGGTCGATAACGACCTTGAAGGGCTTTATCTCGGTCACGAACTGCTGTATAAATTTTTGATAATCCTCGTTGATGTCGCGGGTCGATATCGTCCCCTTCTTCCGCGCGTCCGCGAAATCCCCCGACGTTACTATCCTCTCTATCTCGTTTATTCCCGTCTCGTAGCTCATGGGCACGGCGTCGGCACGGCAGAACTTGGCCCCGATATACTCGGGCGGATTGTGTGAGGCCGTAATCATCACGGCCCCGTCGTAGCCGTAGTACCCCACCGCGAAATAGTTCATGGGAGTGGAACAGAGCCCGGTATCGACGACGTCGAGGCCGGCCTCGGTGATCCCTTCGGCAACGGCCTTCGAGATGGAGGGGGCCGACAGGCGGGTGTCCCTGCCGATGACGATCGTCCCCTTCCCGATTATCTGGCCGAAAGCCCTCCCGATTTTAAAGGCCATCTTCTCGTCTATAGCATCACCGTAAACGCCCCGTATGTCGTACGCCTTGAAAATACCAGCCATCTGTCAGCTCCTTTCAAACAAGAGGTTAACTACGAAAAAATCCATCCACGAATTTCACGAATTTTCACGAATAACTGCTAAGAATAAATACTCAATACCGCCCCTAATGATACTCGCATTGACAACTTGCTAATCGATATCCCTCTAATGACAATCCATACATCACTCAAATCCTCAGATCCACATCAAACACCAATCGCTTGCCACTGAATTTATTGGACGACACGAATGTAAAGTCTGATACGTCCATAAACTCAAACCTGCCTTCGTTAAAATAGGTATTTTTATGCTGCAAGCTACATTCTTTCAATTCTTCCTGTAATTTTGAAATTTCTTTGTCCTTGGATAGATAAGGAAAACCGTTACCGGGATATACTAAGTAATTTCTATTCGTACTGCACCCGAGAGTGAGGGCAAACGCGATTGCGAGCAGTGCGCTTTTTCTCATGTTGCTGTAAGTGATCTGGCGGTCTGAATGCCGCCACCGCTTTTTCAATTCGTGTCAATTAGTGTAATTCGTGGATATATTTTTTCTCTTTTTCTTTGCGGCTTTGCGCTTGCCCGCCTTTGGAGGGGTTCATTTTTCATCATTCTGGTTTCTGGTTTCGTTATTTTTCGTCCTTCACCCCTCGTTAAATATCAATATTCAATTGTCAATCTTCAATCGTCATTCCGCAGGCCATCTTGGCTGCTTTAATGGTGTTATTCATGAGCATGGCTATCGTCATGGGGCCGACGCCGCCGGGGACGGGCGTTATGGCGGACGCCACCTCCCTGACGCCCTCGAAGTCGACGTCACCGACAAGCCTGTAGCCCTTAGACGATGCGGGATCATCGACCCTGTTCACGCCCACATCGACTACAACCGCCCCCTCCGCAACCATGTCGGCCGTTACAGTCATCGGCCGTCCCGCCGCTACGACGAGGATCTCCGCCCGCCGTGTATGGCTCGCCATGTCAGCCGTACCCGTGTGGCAGATCGTGACGGTGGCATTGTACCCCTTCTTCTTCTGCATGAGGAGTGCCATGAGGGGCCTGCCGACAATGGTGCTCCGTCCAACGATGACGACGTCCTTCCCCTCGACATCTATCCCGCTCTCCCTGAGAAGGACGCAGATTCCCAGTGGAGTGCACGGGACGAAGAGGGGATCGCCGATGAGGAGCCTCCCGACGTTGGAGGGGTGAAAGCTGTCGACGTCCTTGGAAGGATCGATCGCGCTCAGAACCCTCAGTTGATCGATGTGGCGCGGGAGGGGAAGCTGTACCAGGATACCGTGTACCGCAGCGTCGCTGTTTAATCCCTGCAATCTCGCGAGGAGTTCACCCTCCCCCACGTCGGCGGGCAGGTCTACCTGGACGGAATCCATCCCCAGCCTGGCGCAGGCTTTGTTCTTCATCCTCACGTATGTCGCGGACGCCGGGTCGCCTCCGGCGAGGACGACGGCAAGCCTCGGTATGACCCCCTGCCCCCTTAAGGCATCGACGTCTTCCTTGAGCCGGCTCCTTATCCTTGATGACACAGCCTTGCCGTCTATAATCTTCGCACTCATACCGTACTGACCTCCTTGCCGGCAAAGAACGAGATGGCCCCCACCGGGCAGGCTTCGGCGCACGCCCCGCAGTTCGTGCACTTCTCGTAGTCTATCACGGCAAGGCCCTCTTCCATATGGATAGCGTCCGACGGGCAAGCCTTGACACATTTGGTGCACCCTATGCAGCCGACCTCGCAGATGGACGTCACGGCCTTACCCCTGTCCTTCGACGAGCAGAGCACATGGTAGTTCTTATCAACCGGCACCAGTTCGATAAGTGAACGGGGGCATATCTCGATGCACTTGCCGCAGGCAACGCACTTCTCCCTGTCTACAACCGCCATCTCGTTCTCGTCCAGGCAAATAGCATCGAACGGGCAGGCATGGATACAGTCGTACATAGCCAGGCAACCGAAGACGCAGGCCGAGGGGCCGAATCCGGCAAGGTTGGCGCTTGTGCAGCTTTCCAGGCCGTAGTACGTGGCGGCCTTCCCGCACTTGCTTCCTCCCCGGCAATGGATGATGGCGACCACCTTCTCCTTCTCCCTGGCTTCAAGTCCCATTATCTCCGCTATCTCGTCGGCCACCTGCTGTCCGCCCGGCGCGCACGCCGCCGGATCGGCCTCACCCTTCGCTATGGCTTCGGCGAACCCCTGGCAGCCCGGGTAGCCGCAGGCGCCGCAATTGACATTCGGAAGGGCCTCCAGGATCTTCTGGACGTTCGGGTCTGTCTTAACAGCTAGCGCCCTGGAGACCACGGAGAGAAGGAGGCCGATAACAAGCCCCATCCCCCCTAAAACTACCACCGAATATATGACAATCTGGTTCATGAGTTTTATGTGTTCAATGAGTTTTATGTATTTTATGAGTTATGACATAATTATGTAAACCAAGTACCATCTTGGAAACTTCATCGCACATTTGGTAGATCGCCTTAAAACACTTCTCGTCGATATATTGCTGATCTAATGCAATATATAGATGTGACTGAACCTCGGCAGCAGAACCGTGTGAGTAATTCAAAAAGTTCGCGAACTCCTGATTTGAGCGCCTCCCAAACCCCTCGGCAATATTGGCCATAATCGAAATTCCCGCCCTGCGAATCTGGTCTTTCAAAGCATAATCCCTGAAAAATACAGCGCGGCTTGAAACTCTGTAAATCTCCCCTACCAGCTTCCTTGCTTTTTGCCAGGCCTCTATATCCTCGAATTTCTCTATCTTCCCCACGTCCCGCCACCTCCCCAACTCATATAACTCATATAACTCATATAACTTTTTTATATTTTCAACCCCATGAAGCCGAAGAACGCCAGGGACATCAGGCCGGCGCATATAAAGGCTATCGGAACACCCTTGAGCGAGGGTGGAACATCTGCCAGCTCCAGCCGTTCCCTGATCCCGCTCAAGAGGAGCATCGCTATCATGAAACCCACTCCCGCGCCCGCGCCCTGCACCACGCACTTGAGAAGGCTGAAAGGCTGGCCGGAAAATGCGATGTTAAGCTGGGCGACGCCGAGCACCGCGCAGTTCGTGGTGATCAGGGGGAGGTATATTCCCAGCGCCCGGTAGAGCGCCGGGCTGAACTTCGCGATAAACATCTCCACGAGCTGAACCAGGCCCGCGATTACCAGTATGAACGCGATGGTCTCCAGGTATGAGAGGTCGAAGCTCTCCGGCGTGATACCTGGAATCATTTTCCGGAAGAGGAGATACAGCACGTTGTTCTCGTTGGGAAGAAGCATGTAGTTGTAGACAAACCATGTGGCCGCCGATGCCATCGTCATCACGAAAATAACCGCCATTCCCATGCCCGCCGCCGAGGAGGTGTCGCGGCTGACCCCTATGTAGGGACATAGGCCGAGAAACCGGGAGAGGACGAAGTTATTGACAAGAATAACCCCGATAAATATCGACATAAGCTCGCCAAAATCCATTTATATCTTCCTCTTCAATAAATTAGCTCGCTTCGCTCGCCAATTTATTAATAATCCTTGTTAATCCTTGGATTTTTTTAAATTCCGATGCAGTAGGTTGAACAGGCCGAGGAGAAATCCGAGCACGAGAAATGCCCCCGGCGGCTGCGTCATTACGAGCATGGGCTCATACCCCTTCCACAGGACCCTGAGATGGCACAGCTCCCCCGCACCGATCACCTCGCGTATGAACCCCATCAGGACCAGGCCGAGGCCGAAGCCGACACCCATGCCGAGGCCGTCCATGAAAGAGAGGCCTACGCCGTTTCTCGACGCGAAAGCCTCGGCCCGCCCGAGTATGATGCAGTTGACCACGATTAACGGCACAAAGATGCCCAGGCTCTTGTAAAGATCGGGAAGGTACGCGTTGAGCGCCAGCTTGACGATGGTCACGAATGAAGCTATGACGACGATGTAGCACGGTATTCTCACCCTGTAGGGAATGATTTTCCGTATGATGGATATCGACACGTTCGAGCAGACCAGAACGAACGTCGTGGCCAATCCCATGCCCACGGCGTCCGTCACGGACGTCGAGACCGCCAGCGCCGGGCAGAGGCCCAGCATCAGGACGAAGATGGGGTTCCGCTCGATTATCCCCTTAGTGAACTCCCTGAGCGCCCTCATCCTTCCTCTCCTTCAAGAATAGCTCCACCGCGTCTTTTACCGCATCCGTCACGGCCCTGCTTGTTATCGTCGCCCCCGTGATAGCGTCTATGTGGTCCGGATGTGGAGGTGGCCACTCCCCCCTAACCAGCTTCAGGTCGTCCGGCCCCTTCCCCCGGAACTGTGCCTGGAAGGGAGACTCCGTAGCCCCTCCCTCTACAACCCTGCCCCTGAGCTTGTCCCAGAGAGTCTCCTCGACGGGGACATCAACGGCCTTCGTGCCGAGACCGGGCGTCTCCTGCTGCTGCAGGATCTTTATGGCAAGTATATTGTTATCGGGAGAGAGACCTACTTTCACCACTATGGTGCTGCTGTATCCCTTCGCCTCTCCGTCGAACGCGTAACCCACCAGCTTCCCGTCCGCGCCATAGCCCTCGACGTAATTCAAGGACGGGAGGGTCTTATCCGCGAACTTTACCGCCCCCGGCAGAACCTGCTCCAGCGCCTTGCGGCTCGCCTCCTCTGCCTGCTCCTCTATCTTTGGCTTCGCTTTAGTATAGACATAACCCAGGCCAAGGGCGGAGACGACGCATATAGAGGTCAGAACGCAGACCATCTTCAAAACACCTTTCATACCCACACCTTCCTCTTCGCCTCGCCGTAAGCGCGCGGCAGCGTGAGCCTGTCTATCAGGGGGGTGGCGGAATTCATGAGGAGGATCGCGTAGCAGACGCCCTCGGGGTACCCGCCCCACTTTCTGATAACGCCGGTGATGATTCCGCAGCCGATACCGAATATCAGCATGCCCCTCACACTCACGGGGCTCGTCACGTAATCCGTAGCCATGTATATCGAGCCGAGCATGGCGCCGCCGGCGCATATCGCGAAGACAGCCGCTTGAGGTTTTCCGCCCGAGGCTATAACAGCAAAACAGGCAAGGCTCCCCAGGAAGGCCACCGGGATGTGCCACGTGATGTATCCCTTCCAGAGAAGGAAGAGGCCCCCGAGGAGGAGGAGAAGACAGCAGGTTTCACCGATGCACCCCCCCCTGATACCGAAAAACATCTCACCAAGCGAGGGTAGTGACTGCGGGAGGGACTGCTTGATGACGTTAAGGGGAGTGGCATATGTCATGGCATCGACGGCGCCGGCGAGCCTGGAGGGGAACCACGTGGTCATGGCGCCGGGATAGGCCGCCATCAGAAACGCCCTCCCCACCAGTGCCGGGTTCCAGATGTTATGGCCCAGGCCGCCGAACGCGTGCTTGCCTATCGCGATGGCGACCACCGTCCCTATTATCGCCATCCAGATAGGAAGGGCAGGCGAAAGATTGTACGCCAGGAGAAGGCCCGTGAGAACGGCGCTTCCGTCACTGATCGTAATCTCCTTTCCCCGGAGCTTCTGTATCAACGCCTCCAAGACAACCGCGGTAATGACGCACGCGGCGATTACGCTCAGGACATGCCACCCGAAATTTAAACACGAGAAGATGCCGGCTGGAAGCAACACCAGAACGACCGTCCACATGATCCTCGGGACCGTCTCCCTCGTCCTGATATGCGGGGATATGGAGATGGCGAGCTTTGGGCTCACTTCTTCACCTTCTTTGCGAAGAGCTTTGCCGTCTTTATCCACTGGACAAGGGGACGCCTCGAGGGGCAGACGTAGGCGCACGACCCGCATTCCATGCAGTTCTCGAGGCCCAGCTTCACGGCGAGGGCGTAGTCGCCGCGCTCCACGGCGATGCATATCTCTGAGGTGGGCAGGAACATGGGACAGACATAGAGACACTTCCCGCACCTGACACATGACTGATGGGACGGCTCCACTTCCGCTTCCACCCTGGAGAGAAGTACGACGCCCGTCGTCTCCCTGGCAACGGGGACGTCGAGCCTTGACATGGAAAAGCCCATCATGGGGCCGCCGACGATGACCTTGCCTATATTATCCCTGTCCGGGCCGGCCGCTTCCATCAGATCCTCTATCAGCGTCCCTATCCTGACAAGATAGTTGCCCGGCCTCTTCAGGGGAGTCCCTGATAAAGTAACCACCCTCTCTATGAGGGGCTTCCCGAACGCCACGGCGTCGTGGACGGCGCACGCCGTGCTGACGTTCTGGACCAGGACCCCCACGTCCGCGGGCAGTCCACCCGCCGGCACCTCCCTCTTCAGGACTGCCTCGATCAACTGCTTCTCCGACCCCTGCGGGTACTTAGCCCTGAGAAGGACGGGTTTTATCACGTCATCATCCGGCACCATCCCGCCGAGGCGATCGTACGCGTCTTTCTTGTCCGACTCGACGGCCACGTACGCGCGTTTAGCCCCCGACGCCTTGAGCAGAAGCTTCGTCCCGGAGATAAGGTCCTCCGTCCTCTCCATCAAGACCCGGTAATCCGCCGTAAGGTATGGCTCGCACTCGGCGCCGTTCACAAGCAGGAACTCGACCCCCGCCTCCCTCGCACCCTTGAGCTTGAAGTGAGTCGGAAAGCCGGCGCCGCCCATTCCAACGATCCCCGCATTCCTGATTATCTCTATAATCTCGGGCCCCTCCGGGGTTCTCTCCATGGGAGGAAACGGCTTTTCGCCCTCGCCCACCTCTACCTCGGCGGCAGTGACAAAAAAGCCCGCCGGAAAGGGAAACCGGCCAACCTTCTTCACCTTGCCGCAGACACTCGAGTGGACGAAGACCCCTCTGCCGTCCTGAGGCTCCGCTATAACCTGGCCGGCCGTAACGATATCTCCCTTGCTCACAATCGGCCGCGGCTCCTTCCCCGCCGGCTGAAAAAGAGGGATGACAACTTTCCCGGGGAGGGGGATAGGCTCGATGGGCCTCTCCCTTGTGAGCTCTTTACGCTTCAGGGGGTGGATGCCACCCATAAAGGATCTTAACTTTGTTGCCGGCATCCCGATAGCTTTCCAGACGGCTGCAAACATAGAAATCCATCAGGATTTCTATTCCAGCATTATGTTTTCAACCTCCACAACGGGTTTGCCGCCGGCCGCTTCACCCCGGACGACACCCGATATCGTCACCTTCTCCCCGACGTATAAATCCAGGTTAATGCGGGATGCGCCAAGGTAACACAGGACCTTCTTTATAAACAGCCGCTTGCCCGCCAGCCTGTACTCCACGCCGTCAACAGGCTCCGCCAGCTTCTCGACAATACCGGTCGCGCGGCATCCGGCGGCAACTATTTTCTCGACCGCCGGAGTTTTCCCGGGCACCGCCGGAGTTTTTTCGAGTATTGCCCGCCTCTTCTCCCGCGCCCTTGCCATCTCCTTTTTTATCTTCGCCAGCTCGCCGGCACGCGTCTTCGCCTGCCTCGCGGCCTTGCTGTCCGGCGCCCTGGCGATGACGTCTTTATATCCGGTGACCATGTCGTCGAGCTCCCTCACGGCGCCGGCGCCGTCTCTATCGAAGACCTTTCGCCGGACCTCCAGGGCACGGAAAAGCTTTTCCGCCTCCTCCGCCTTCGACGGCTTAATGGGGAACGCATACTCCACGTACTTCGCGCTAACCCAGGCGTAGCAATCGGGCGGCGGCACTATGCCCAGCCACTCGTCCTGCTGATCTACGACGCGCACCTCGACACCCCTGGCCACCTGGCACACGACCGAGCTCCGGAGGTCGGGCCGCGCCCTGACGTTGACCCGGTCTTCCATAACAACGTCTTCCTTTACGAACTCTCCCCAGATCCACACCCTGACGGGAGAGGGGGGGACGATCTTGAGCCACTCTCCCCTCCCGCCTCTCACGGCCACCCTCTCGCCACTGTTGAGCTTGGAGAGTATCTCGTGATTCTTGCTGCTGCCCGCACGCACGTTCACCCTGTCACCCGAGATCGTTCCCATGTACGGAAACTCCCCGGCAGGGCAGGCAGACGAGCACATGAGGTAAAAGACGAGCCCTGCTAGGACCACGACGGGTTTACACGGATAACAATTTTTTGACATCTCTCTCCTCCAGGAAAACGTGCCGGCCCCTCTTCAGCTTGCCAAGCGAATACGTTCCTATCTTTATCCTCTCGAGCGCATGCACCTTGTACCCCAGGGCGCCGAACATCTTCTTGACCTGCCTCTTCTTTCCCTCGCTTATCGTCAGCCTCACCCTGCAGGGGCCCTCCGCCTTTACTTCCGATGCCCCCCTGAACCGCTCGCTCCCGAACCGCACGCCCCGCCGCAGCCTTCCCATGTCCTCTCCGGCTACCGGCCGGTTCACCGTGACGAGATAGGTCTTCGGCACGTGGCGGCGCGGATGAAGGAGCCTGTTGGCGAACTCTCCGTCGTTCGTGAGAATGAGCAGCCCCTCGGTATCTCTGTCAAGCCTTCCCGCGGGATAAAGCCTCACGCCGATATCGCCTACGAGGTCCAGGACCGTCGGCCTACCATGAGTGTCCCTGCAGGTGGAGATATACCCCTTCGGCTTGTTCAACGCGATATATACCCGTCCTCCCGCGCGCACCGGCTTCCCATCGACGAGGATCTTGTCCTTCTCCGGGTCCGCCCTGGACCCCAGCTTGTCCGCCCGGGCGCCGTTGACGCTCACCCTGCCGCAAGTTATGAGTGACTCGCAGCGACGCCTGGAACCGAACCCCGCGGATGCCAGTATCTTCTGAAGCCTCTCCCGCATCTACAATTAAGAGTTCGTGAGTTTTATGAGTTAAATGAGTTTGTGGGTTTAAGAACTTAGCTCACTTCGTTCGCTAACTTCTCAGGGTCCGACTTCGTCGGAGCTAGATAAATTAATAAGCGAAGCGAATTAATTTATTACTCCTCCCTTTTCAACTTCGGAAGGCCCAGGACCTTATCCCCCTCTTTCCACTTGCCCTCTTTCTTCAGTCTCTCGATCCGCTCAAACCGCTTCAGGACGTTTCGCTTTGACTTTATCCTGCCGCCGGTTTTAAAGCTTCCGTGTTGTGACATTTTCTTATCCTCCTTTTGAAATCAAACTATTCATAAATCACGTTCGCCATCAACAACGTATGACGAACGGCCTTAACGTAAACCCACATCCCCTGCCGCGCCCAACTATTCTTATGGCGAAAGAAAACGAAGTTTAAAGCAGATAGTGTAAGTTTTTAAATCCCAATATCCAAGCACCAAATCTCAAATAATATCCAATAACCAATCCCGGTTCCACCGGGACCAAATAAAATATCAGAAATGCCCAATGTTTTGGGAATTTTGAAGATTGGGATTTGTGATTTATTTGGGATTTTCCAACTCGAAACCCTTTTCGAGTTGGGTATAGCTAATGCCTCTCGATAACATACCTCTTCCACTCATCTTCAAACTCATCAACGCTCCCCGTGAAAGAGCTGAAAGCATCGTTAAGGGCTCTCCGCACGGGGACCCCTTTTGCGGCAAGTCTCGCGAAAGTGAGGAACTGTACGTTTCCGTAGGTCTGAAGCATCATGCCTACGACGCTCGCGGATTCGGCGTAAAACAGCTTTCTCTCTTCCGGATACTTACCTTCCGAAAATAGAATGGACAACGGTATGAAGCTTCCACTCTTCACCTTTCTTTTAACCAGCTTCCTGTAGTCCTCCAGGCCGTCACCCTGGTTAGAAACAGCCACACCTTCATTGAGCCAGAGAGGAATCTTCGGGCAAGGGCCCAGCGCGTCCCCGAAGATCAGGTGCGCGAGCTCATGGCTCAAGACGCTCACGAGTTCTTCATAAGAGTCCTTCTCAAACATGAAGACGGCCCTCACAACCTTATCGGCGGAGCCGTTCCGCCCGGGGGTCTCGCTCCTCTGGACAACATGCTGCGCATAGCCTTCTGACCAATAAGGGCCGCCCGACTCCCGCCTGTACGCGGTCCAGTTATCGTGTATATACACCCTGCACCTGGGCCTCCAGGGATCCGTATCCGCTATTCCCAGTGCGCGGGAAATCTCACCTCTCCTCCTCTCGATGTCCCTGCCCACCTTCCGCGCGACCCCGATATCATACGCCATAACAATAAAATTATCCGTCTCGACCCTGGCTTTTCCTCCGAATTCGGCCCCCGTTGCCGCCGTACCTAGAAATAATAGCACGGGAAATGAGCTCACAAACACCATCATGCCTCGCATGGCCTTCCCACCCCTTGATATCAACAATATGAAAAAATGGAAATATGGAAGCATGAAAATATGCGGTTTTATTTTTTGCCTTTTTTCTTCTTTTATTAATTCGTGTTAATTAGTGAAAACTTGTACTGAGCGCAGTCGAAGTATTCGTGGATAGTTTCTTCCTCTTTTCGTTTTTTAAGACTTTGTGGTTTTATATTTATGTGATACCTGCTTTCTTGGCGGCCTCCTTGAGCGAGGCCAGCGACGGCTCTATCGACACGGGGCGTCCTGCGACCTTCACTGCGGACTCCACGTCCTTGAGGCCGTTTCCTGTCACCAGGCACACAACCCTTTCCGACCCGTTTACCTTCCCATCGGACACCAGCTTTTGCAGGCCCGCTACGCTCGTCGCCCCAGCCGGCTCCGCAAAGACGCCGCAGGTGCGAGCGATGGTCTTTATCATCTCCAGGATCATTTCATCGCTCACCGCCACGGCCATTCCCCCGGACTCCCTGACAGCCTTGACGGCCATGTCGCCGTCCCTGGGGAGATCGACCGATATGCTGTCCGCGATCGTCGTCGCCTTGACTGGCCTGATCACGCCGTCTCCGTTCACGGCGTCCGCCACGGCGCTGCTCTTCTCGGATTGAACCGCCACGAGGCGGGGTAGCCTGTCTATGAGACCGGCGGCGTGGAAATCTTTAAACCCCTTCCAGATACCGCTTATTATGTTTCCGTCCCCTACCGGGACGAAGACGAGGTCGGGCACCTCCCAGTTCAATTGCTCGCATATCTCGAAGGAGCAGTTCTTCTTCCCCTCCCTCGTGTAGGGGTTGTAGCCGGTATTTCGATTATACCATCCGTACTCGCCGGTGGCCGCCAGGCAGAGGTCGAACGCCTCGTCGTAGGTGCCTCTCACGGTGAAGACCCTCGCGCCGAAAACGAGAAGCTGGGCGATCTTCGCCTTCGGGGCGGTCTCGGGGACGAAGATGATCGGGCTGATGCCGAGGCTTGCGCAGAGGCAGGCCGTCGATGAAGCCGCGTTCCCCGTGGAGGCCCCGCATATTTTATCGAAGCCGAGCTCCAGGGCCTTCGCTATGGCAATCGAACTCGCCCTGTCCTTGAATGAAGCGCTCGGGTTCCGCCCGTCGTCCTTCACCCAAACCTCGTCCAGGCCCAACAGCTCCCCCAGACGACGAGCGCGGTAAAGGGGCGTCCAGCCGATTTGGAGAGGCATGATGTGCGAGCGGTCCTCCAGGGGATAGAGGTCCCAGTAGCGCCAGATAGAGTAGTCCCCGTTTTTCGAAAGCGACTCCCTGGTCAGGCTCTTCCGGACAGCGCCGTAGTCGTACACGACGTCCAGGTTCTTACCGCACTTCCCGCAGACATACTGTATGCCGCGAGCCTCGAACTCCCGTCCGCAGGCCGTGCACTTCAGGCCCAGCACGTTGTCCATGCTACTCGCACACCCTGTCGGGAATGACGCGGGTGCCCGCCTTTCCCAGGAGGGCGTCGATGGCATGATCAAGGCTGGTGATTATGGAGCACTGGCCGCCCCATTCTATGAACCGCATGCAGGCGAGGACCTTCGGGCCCATGGACCCGGCCTTGAAGTGCCCGGCGTCGTAGAGCTTCTTCATCTCGGAAAGAGTCACGCACCGCACGTCCCTCTCCTCCGGCGTCCCGAAATTGATCTTTGCCGCATTGATGTCGGTGAGGACCATGAAGAAGTCGGCGCCGACGGTCACGGCGAGTCGCTCGCCGGCCTTGTCCTTGTCTATCACCGCGGCGGTCCCCCTGAGCGTGCCATCCTTCTCGTAAACCACCGGCACTCCGCCGCCGCCCGACGCGATAACAACGATCCCATCGTCCAGCAGCTTCCGGATGGCGAGATACTCTATGTTCCTGATCGGGTCGGGAGAGGGGACGACGCGGCGGAACCGCTTCTCCACGTTCTTCGGCTTTACCTCCTTTATGATGTACTCGGGGCGCTCCTTCTTGATGGTCTCCGCCTCCTCCTCTGTGTAGAACGGGCCCACCGGCTTGGATGGGTCCTTGTAGTCGGGGTCGTCCTCGCTCACCAGGACCTGGTTGATCACGGAGATAACCGGCAGCGGCATCCTCTCCTGCCAGAGCATGTTCTGGAGCGTCTGCTGGAACATGTACCCTATCTGGCCCTGCGTCATCGCGCCAACGATGTCCATGGGCTGCGCAGGAACCTCCGCCACACCGGCCTCCTGTTGTATCAGGAGGTTACCGGCCTGGGGACCGTTTCCGTGTGTAACCACGACGCGATGGCCGTACTTGAGCATGCTGACAAGCTGCCTGCAGGTGATGGCAACGTTCCTGCGCTGCTCCTCTACCGTCCCCTTCTCGTCCGCCTGCTTTATGGCGTTCCCCCCCAACGCGACAACAATGATTTTCCTCACATCATTCTCCTTTCATTTAAATAAAAATAAACCACGGATTGTACGGATTAGACCGATTAAAACACAGCAATATCTATTAATTTAATAATCCGTTAAATCCGCTTAATCCGTGGTTCCTTCTTTTTCGGTTTTTCTTTCTTTGAAGAGTTCGCCTATGGCGGCGATGCTCCCGAGTATGCCGGATGTCTCCAGTGGGAGAAATATCTTCGTGGCCTTCCCGTCGGCTACCTTCTGCAGCGCCTCCAGGTACTTTATGGCGATGAGGTCATTCGTCGGTCTTCCGTTGTGGATGGCGGCGAAGACCCGCTCTATCGCCTGGCCCTCGCCCTCCGCGACCGTGAGTTTCTGGTACTTATCAGCGTCCGCCACCTTCTTGATCGCCTCGGCCTCTCCTTCCGCCTTGAGGATCCTCGACCTCTTGTGTCCCTCGGCCTCGAGGATCATGGCCCGCCTGTCCCTCTCAGCCTTCATCTGCCTGTGCATGGCCTCGGTGACGTCGGCTGGCGGCTCTATCCTCTGGAGCTCCACGCGGACGACCCTGACACCCCACTTGTCGGTGGCAATGTCAAGGATCTCCCGCAGCTTGGTATTGATCATCTCCCGGGAGGTCAGGGACTCGTCAAGGGCCATGTCGCCCACCACGTTTCTCAGGTTCGTCTGGGCAAGCTTCGTGGCGGCCACGTAGAAATTGGCGACGTTGTACTTGACCTTCACCGGGTCCGTGACCTCGAAATAGACGACTGCGTCAATGGTAACGGCCACGTTGTCCTTTGTTATGACCTCCTGGGGCGGAACATCCACGACCTGCTCGCGCATATCCACCTTCAATATCCTCTCCATCATGGGCATGACGAGCGTCAGGCCGCTGGAGGCCGTTCGCTGGTACCTTCCCAGGCGCTCGATCAGGCCCTTCTCGTAGGGCCTTATGATCTTGATCGCCATCATGGCGATGATGAAGACGACGACACCAAGAATTAGAATTAAAATTGTCATCTCACTTCTCCTCTTCTGCTTGTTTCACGATAAGATGTGTCCCCTCGATCCCGATGACCTCGATAATAGCATCCTTCTCGATAACAGCGTCCTTCTGGCTATCAGCCCTCCACTTCTCCCTGTCGACCAGCACCATCCCGGTGTCCCTGATGGGATCTATCCTCTCTATCACCAGCCCCTTTTTGCCGAGGGCCCGGTCTGACGCCACCTTGACGGGCGACTCCTTCGTTATCTTATCGGCAAAGCGACGAGTCGAGGCGACGAGGATTATGGAGAGAAAAACAAACACGGCGAGCTGCCATCCCGCCCCGACCCCTATAATCGCGAGAACACAGGAAACGGCGGCGGCGACGCCGAACCAGAAGAGAAAGAAACCAGCGGTGAGAAGCTCGCCGATTATAAAGAGGGCCGCCAGGACGGCCCAGACAATCGTCTGAAAATTATCCATCAATACACATCTCCTTTCTGCCCGGCCACAGCAGCCGGGAGACCCTGTACCGTTTGTTGACAGCTCAATCGACCCGGAAAACGTCCCTTGAAGATTAGCCAAAAGCGGCCTCGGTAATCAAGGGATATTTATTCGGACTTTCCCCATTTGTCTCAGGACTCTCGTGTCCTCGTTGGGCAATGATTGTTGTAGAGCTATCGTCTCGATGGTTAGATTTCTTCGACGGTGTACTCCCCGAAACCGGGCGGCGTCCAGCGAACGAAAGTGGGAACGATCTCGACGTGGACAAACTTCTCGTCGTATCCTCCCGAAAAATGCCTCCTCACCTTCGGGTTCATCTCCAGCAGCTTTTCCTTCTTCTCCGGCCCCCCGGTGATGTCTACGATCCCCTCCACCCTCAGGTGAACCTTGTCCTTCCCGACGAAGCAGACCTCGACCTTCGGGTTGGCCAGGAACTCCCTCACCTTTCCGCTCGAAAGGTAGGTCGAGCTCCAGAGCCTGAAGTCATCGGTTAACCGGAAGGCCATCGGCCGGCACCGGGGCTGTCCGTTCACGCAGGTGGATACTACACCGTATCCCGCTTCCCTGATAATCGCTCTGGCTTTTTCAAGTTTCATTGCTCTCCTCCGCTTGAATTGTAATCACTGCGTGTCACAGCTTGTCACAACAGTCCGTTAACATATTTACTCTGCCGTCTGATAAGGTTCAATCCTGTTCCCACATTCAGTCTTTTCAGGAATGAAAGCAGATTCCCTCGGGAATGCGCTTTCTCACTTTCGTGCGAAAGTGAGAAAGCGCTTATTGCTTCCTTTTTCGTTTCAGCGCGCGCTTCTTGATCATATTCAAAATATCTCTTCCAAAAATCAAGCGCGGTGAATCTTCGAGCGAATACAGCACTCTGCCATTTCGCATCTGCCTCTTTACCAGCATTGCTTTTTCCAATATTTTGAGATTTCGCGAAGCAGTTTTATAGGGGATGTTTATGTGATCGACGATTTCTTCTAATGTCTGCTCCTTCGCCCTTAACAGGCGCTCCAGGATGCAAACTCTCCGCTCATTCGCCACGCTTTTGAATATCCTCACCAAATAATCCATATGCCCTCCTCAATAATGAATTATAGCGATTCTCACTTTCGCACGAAAGTGAGAAAGTGATCAAGGGGAATAATGTGAATTTAAACTTGGGCTTTAAAATCTCTCTGAAGCGTCATGCGGTAGTCCGGGAGTTCTCTGTCTTAGTGGGGATCGGATTCAGGAACGTTCTCGTCAAATTGATTCAAGCAATTGTAATATTGTGAAGGTTTAACCCTGCACCAGCAGACGCCGCCCGCTAGTTCACTCGCTCTATTTTTTCTATTGTATTTGGCAGTTATCTCATATTATATGCCCGGTGCCCGCTTACAAAGACAAAGAGAGAAGAATATCTTGTGGATACTACCGTCGAATTGAAAATCGCAGACGTCGTCTATCCCGGCAAGGGCCTCGCACGAATTGAAGGTTGCGTCGTCTTTATCCCCGGCGTTCTGACGGGAGAGATCGTTTCAGCCCGAATAACTCGCCGCCGCAAGAACTACGCCGAGGCGGAGATTATACGTATAGACACGCCCTCGCCCAAACGTATCGAACCCGCATGCCCTATCGCCAATCTCTGCCCCGGATGTTGCTACCAACACGTTGATTACGCAGAGGAACTGCTCCTGAAGCAGGCGCAATTTATCAGCCTGCTCCAGCGCATCGGCCATGTCGAAGAACCGAATTGTTTACCTGCGGTGCCCTCGCCGGCATCTATCGGCTACAGGAACAGAATTACTCTGCATGCGTCGCGGGATAGTCAGCCACGCACGGACACGGATAAGGGACCCCGTCTCGGCTACTTTGCACTCGATAACAGGTCCGTGCTCGATATCCAGGCCTGCCCGCTTGCAGTCGAGGATATCAATCACCTGCTGGAGCGGCTCCGCGCTGACCGGCAGTTCATGACAGGCATCAATGATGGCCAGTCCCTGTCACTGCGCTACACTCAGGCCGACGGTACGCTCCACTGGCTGAAAGGAACAACCCCGAGCAAGACCCGCCTGACCGAAACAACATGCCTCGGTCCCGTGTTGGTCCCTTACAATGCATTCTTCCAAGTGAATATACCCATTGCCGACGCGTTGATACGGCGCCTGACGGATATTTTGGCTGAAACCCGCCCTTCGGCCGCAATCGACCTGTATTGCGGCGCGGGGATCTTTGCCCTGGCGGCCGGGAAAGCCGGTGTCCCTGCCGTACTGGGAATCGATAAGAACAGGCCCGCAATTCGCGCCGCAAAGCAGAACGCACGCAGACATGAACTCCCCGGTCTCCAGTTCCAGGCCATGCCCGCCCCCGCCGGTCTCGAATACGGTCTCACCCCCCTGCCGCCGGCGGAGACAGCGCTCATTGTCGATCCCCCGCGGGCGGGATTGGGCAAGGAGATAATCGCCCTGATCGCCTCTCACAAACCCGGCACGCTAATCTACATATCGTGTGCTCCCGACACGCTCGCGCGAGATGCCGCACGACTCTCCGGCGCGGGCTATGGAATCGAGAACACGCAAATCTTCGATATGTTCCCCCGCACGCCGTATTTTGAGTCCATTACAGTGTTCCGCTACGACATGAGATAGTCACGCAGAATCCTCATCTGTAAAGAATTCGATTGACTTATACGGTGTGGATACGTAGCATGTTGGCCCCTTATTTGAAGCAAAATTGGAGGTGCAGCAATGAGGAGTTTTTTAGGTAGAGACATTCTTTCACTGAGGGACATGGAGCGGGCCGAGTACTTCCGTATCTTCCAGGTGTGCGACGAGTTGGCGCCCATCGCGCGAGACCGGCGCAACACCGATCTCCTGAAGGAGAAGACGCTCGTAACGGCCTTCTATCAGCCCAGCACGAGGACAAGGCTGGCCACCGAGGCCGCGATGCACAGGCTCGGAGGCGCCGTCACCGGTTTCGCCGACGCGAAGATGACGCGCGCGGGCGACTTCTACCAGGAGTCGATCAAGGACACCGTCCACATGCTGGAGTACTACGGCGACGTGATAGCAATGAGGCATTTCCAGCAGGGCGCGCCGGCAGAGGCGGCCAAGTGGTCGACAGTCCCCATCATCAACTGCGGTGACGGCTGGGGAGAGCATCCCACGCAGGTCCTCACAGATCTCTACACCATCTTGAAAGAGAAGGGCACATTGGACGGGCTGAACTTCCTCTGCGTGGGCGACGGCCGGATGCGCACCATGCACACCATAGCCCACGCGATCACCCAGTTCGACATCGAGGCCAATTTCGTTTTTCCTCCCGAGATGGCCATGATGCAGGAGTACGTCGACGTCATGGACGCCCATAACGTCAAGTACAGCTTCGTGGACCATGTCGAGAAAGTCATCGCCGACGCTGACGTGATCTACATAGAGCCCGTCGTTCAGGCCGACTACACGAAGAGCCGCGATGAGGGCGATGTGGAGAAGGGCCTCACGCCGCCGAACTACAAGATAACGAAGGAACTCATGCGCAAGGCCAAGCCTGACTCCATCATCCTCCACTCCCTTCCGAGGCAGGACGAGCTGCCGCCGGACGTGGACTCCACCCGCCACGCACGCTACTGGATCGAGGCGTTCAACGGCGTGGTCATGAGAATGGCCCTCCTCGCCCTCATCCTGGGCAAGATGGAGTAACAATAAAAAAATCCCCTCCCCGCGAAAACCGGGGAGGGGATTTTTTTATGTATTTATTCGAAACGCCGGTTCTGGCCTCTCTCGACGACTCTCTTCAGCGATCGAGGGGACTGGTGACCCATAGCTTATTTCTCCGGGCTACATGGGTGTAGATCATCGTGGTCTGATCCCTGATTTTGCAATGCTCTGTTAGGAACCTGGAATACCCTTACATATTCAACATTTTCCCCGATTAAACAGATGGCGCTGTTTTACACTAGATGTAGCTGTTATATAGCTACAAATCAAGGATATACACCGGATTCTTACATTGACAATCCCATTTTCATAGTGCATTATATGCAATCAGCAGTTCTGTCTAATCTATAATGTTCGCCTGAAAAAGAATAACCATGGGATACTACGTTGATCTGAGCTGTCAGAAGTGCGGGCACTCCTTCACAGAAGGCTACGCTCGTACAGGCATCTCAAGCAACCTTGGGTTGCCAATCGTTGTCTGTCCGAAGTGAAGAATTCCTCACCGCACGGGAAAGAACGTCTGGTCGCAAATGACAAGATCAGAACGCTCTTCCTACATCTTTGGCCGCATCGGCCAGACATTGATCAACGCCATACCTCTTGCCTTCCTAGGCTTTGCCGGTTTCTGGTGGTTGCTCAAGCCCGAGACGGATTCCGTTGCTCTCAGGGCAATAGTCGGCGGGGCGCTGGCAGGACTTGCCCTCAGTGCGTTCCTCACCTACTTGAACTCGCGACACATAATCAAGAAACTGGAAGAAGAGTATGCCAAGGGTAACTCGGATGCAGTCACCGCATGATTAGGCGAACAACCGCCTGCAACATATTTGCTGAAAGCCGAGCTTTCAGCAAAATGCTGAGGCGAAATGTTAGCCTTTGAAAAATGATATTCGCATTTGTAGATGAAACTGGTGACAGAAAAAGGAAGGACTATTTTGGACTGTGTTGCGCCGTAGTCAATGCGGCAAACTATGTTCTGGTCAAAAGAGAGTTTCAGAAGATTCTGCTCGATTCAGGCTGGAACCCCAAATACGAGTTCAAGGGTTCTTTCATTTTCTCTGCATCAAAAGGTGATCCTGACGTCTCTGTAGAACAGAGAGTCAAAATCGCTCAGGATATTCTTGAACTCAACACAGCCAAAAAGAATACCCGACTCAGTTTTCACTATTTTCATACGGATTCCAAGGATCACAAGCGGGAATACTTGACCTATCTCCCCCCTTTAATCAAAAAGGCATTACCAAAGATTGATCACAAGAACGGAAAAGACATTCTTTCCCTGCAGTGCGACAGTCGTGACGACATTTCGCCAGAAGAAATCTATCAAGCCATGGAGCCCGTTCTCAAGACAACAGGTTACACGCTTTTTGAAGATGTTCAAATGCCAACCTCTGGATTTCATACCGTCGGATTGCTTTATGCGGACATCGTCGCATACTTGAGAGCCCGATATGAGACAATTGGAAATGATTCGGAGCTTTTTGAGAATGTTCCTCCTGAGGAATGGAAGAACAACGGAAAGATCCGGAAATTCCTCTCGTCCAACATTCTTCTCGACCAGATAAAAAAACTGAAAGTGTACGAAGTAAAGAAATCAAAGAAGACGAAGAAAGGCTAACAAAGCCTTGCAGGCGACGTCCTAAAGGGCCGCGCCTGAAGGCGCCCGTTAGCCAAATATATCGAGAAAAAGAATGTCAATTTTTCGAGCAATTAGAACAGAAGAAGATGCGATAAAAGTTATAAGCTACATTACCATAGTGTTGTATTCATTAGTTGCAGTTGAGATATTATTAGGTGTTCTGTTTAAGGCTGTAAATTACATTTATGATGGGGTTGTTATTGCAGTACTTGCATATCTTTTACAAAGATTTAAAATCAGGGCTATAGCAATTGTATTTCTGGTATTTTCAGGATTTGCAGTTTTCGGTTTAATCACTGGGTTAGTTAATGGATTTGCAGGTATCGGATATTTTGAGATTGCGCTTATAGTTATTTGGACGGCTCTAGCAGTTCGCGCTGTTCAGGCAACCTATAAGCTAAGAGTATTACGGGTTAAATTAGGCAAAATAATAATTTCTTCGGTAAAAATTAGGCCGTTGAGCGTTAAGATTATTGCTCTTCTCTACTTGATCTTCATTGTTTTTACAATATTTGAACATTTCGCTGGAACCCCTTCAGCAAACATTATATTTGGTTTTCGAATCTCTGGCGACCAATGGCCCACTCCATTTATTGATGCTACAGAATCCGCCCTTTGCCTTTTTATTAGTTTGGGTATATGGTTCTTATGGAATCCAGCTAGGCTCATTGCCATTGGGTATGGTTGCTATGATATATTGAATATTGTGCTTATTTTTATTATTCCCTACTTTAGGGCTACTGCGGAGGGCTTATATAGTGAGCACCTCGGCTATCAGATAGACATGTTCGGTATTAATTGGATGCTTGTTATTCCTATCTGTTTCAATCTATTGATAATATGGTTATTAATTAAGAATAAATCAACTTTCAGCAATAGGTTTGAAGATCAAAATTTGGCTAACAAATCGCTGCACCTGACCTGAGAAACGCGGGTTTGTTTTTGGAAGGACCGGAATGTGTGCAGTAGTTAGTGGTTTTTTATAAAGTGTGTGATGTGAAATTCTCAGGCAGGTGAGCTTAACGTTAGGCAGCAAGAAGTTTCTCTAGCTTGAAATCAGGAGACACAACTATGCGTAAGCGAATCATTGCCCCAGTTCAACAGGAAACCGCACTTCCTGATCTGGAATGGTTAAATATAGAAGAGCTCGCGGAAGTGGAAATCACCTCGGAGGACGCCGCTCATCCAATTGAGTCTGCGTTGCTGCCCGGTCATGCCTCGGGCTGGTGTGCCGCGGGGCCTGGCAAGCAGACGATCCGACTTCTCTTCACCAATCCGCAACAGCTTCGGCGGATCTGGCTGAACTTCGTGGAGACCCGCACTAGGCGAACGCAAGAGTACGTTTTGCGTTGGTCACCGGATAGCGGGCAGTCGTTCCGGGAAATCGTGCGACAGCAGTGGAACTTCAGTCCCGAGGGTGCGACCAGCGAGACAGAAGATCTTCACGTCGATCTACCGGCGGTCACTGTGCTCGAGTTGAGTATCATTCCGGAGATAAGCGGGGGAAATGCGGTAGCTTCTTTGGCGCAATTGCGGCTTGCCTAACCAGAGCATCCAACGGACAGCCAAAAGCGTCACG
>JAVCDC010000045.1 GCA_030765135.1 Candidatus Tritonobacter lacicola
ACGGTGAAATCGAAGAAAAGCCCCCGCCGCCGTAATCGCGAAGAGAAAGGCCCACTCAACACTATTTTTCTTCCGCGGCATCCCGATCCGCTCTCTCCCTCACGTAGTGGACTGCCTCGAGGCCGTTGGCGAAGAACATCCTCTCATGCCTGTAGCCTGCCACTTCAACCACGGTCTTCAGCGGCCGCCTCCTGCCCCTGGGCATGGAGTAGCTTTGAACCAGCCAGACATCATTGAAATCCGCCACCCTCATCTTTATCTTGCCGCTCTCGTCGTACGGGTACTCAAGATTCAAGGGCACTTCTCTCCGCTCTTCATCGAGGTTCCAGTAATACTCAAGGCTGGTCTTCATCTCTACATATGGGAAAAGAACGGATGTGCCGCTCCCGACACGGGGGGAAAGATATACAACGAGGTCATCCCACCCCATTTTTACCCTGTCTGAATAATAGAAATTAAGTACCGAAATATTGAGCACGAGCAATATACCGACGGCCGTCCCGTAAATGAGCTTTCTGTCAGAGAGCCTATAGCCGTAACCTATGGCGATGAAAATCAGCGAAGAAACAAAACCGAGATACCGGGGGTGCCACAGGGGTCTCACGAATTTCGAATAGAGAAACACGCTCACACTCGGGAATAGAATTAATATCGCAAGGAACCACGGGAACCTGAACTTGTCCGGCCTTGCGCGGAATACCGGGTAGAGGAGCATTACAAGCACCAGGCCGCACAGCCTCCCGGCACAGTGAAAAGGGGAGTGCCATGCTACCGACCACGTGTCAAGATCATAGGCGTATAATTTCATGCCGCTTGCAAAAGTTATGAAACTGTTGAAAAATGCTTTCAGGGTTGGTCTCGGTATCCACTCCAAGCCTTGTCGTGTGAGCTCCATCGCTCCTTCCATTCCCGCTCCACGCTGAGCGGTCAAATTCCTGGCAAGTAAATAGAACACCCAGGGGCAGCATAGGAGCGCCACCAGCGCATACGCGAGAATCCACCTCCCCGCCCTATCCCGCTGCCTTGATACCGTAATCAGGTAGATCACCTGCGATAAAATGACAAGTGCAGGAAAGTTATGGGTCCAGAGGGCCGCGGCGGTCGCGGCGACATAGAGGAAGATGTCGGGCCATCTGCAGCCGTACTTAACCGCCCTGACGAAAAAGAGGTTGGACGCCAGGACGAGGGTCCACCACATTGCGTACATCTTGGCCTCCTGGGAATAGTAGATGTTGAAGGCCGAAAAGGTGAGAAGTACGGTGCTGACAACGGCTGCTTTCCTGCCGAACATCTCCCTGGCCAGAAGATAAGCAAGGGGGATGGCGGCGATTCCCCAGAGAGCCGAGAAGGACCTGAGAGTAACAGGGCCTAACCCTACGAGAGAAACCCAGATCCTAATAGCAAAAAAATACAGGGGAGGGAAGAGCATGCCAAGCTCGAAGACGAGATCTTCGACAATACCGCTTAATGAGTTTGAAGCGTACCCGATGACGGCTATCTCATCGAACCAGAGACACTCCTTCCCGATACGATAGAATCGCAGGAAGGCGCCAATCGCCGTAATCGCTGCGAGAAAAACCAGCTCGCCACCCCTCAATTTCCGCCCCGGCATCACTCTGCCTGCTCCCTCAGGTAGCGGACCACTTCGAGGCCGTTGCCGAAGTACATCTTATCCTGCCTGTAGCCGGGGACATCAACCCTGCAGTCAGGGGGTAGCTTCTTCGATCTGGGTAGAGAGTAACTTAAAACCAGCCACGCATCGGGATCCTCAAGCGCGACTGACCTGGCGAATAAAACTGTCTCTTTTAGCGAATCGTAATGAATTTCCGATCTGTCCCTTGGCTTTCCTTTTTCCGTTATAGCAGGCTTCAAATCCTTTAAACCCGCAACATTTCCGAGCGTCTCCCCGCCGCCGGCAGGAGGCAATTCCAGCTTCATCCTCCTCCTCATCCTTCTCCGCTGCCGGTCCAGGTTCCAGTGGAACTCGAAGCTCCTGAGCGAAAAATTATGCAGGAAGATAATCCTGGCGCCATCGCCAACACGTGGGGTGAGATAGGCGACAAGCTCGTCCCACGGCTTCTTCACCCTGTCCGTGTAATAGAAGTCGAGAATGGAGAGATTGAGAAACAGCATCACGCAGAGTGCCGCCGACGCGATACCCTTCCGCGAGGAAAGCTCATAACCGTACCCCAAAACCACGAAAAGGAGGGGGGCGATAAAGCCGATGTATCTCAGCTGCCATAGGGGCATTATAAACCGGGAATATAGAAACAGGAGAAGGCTCGGAAAGAGGATTAATATTATTATAAAGCGTTTAAACCCGAATTCGCCGGGTTTCCCCCGGAGCACCGGATAAAGGAGGAGCGCCATAGCAAGAAGACATAGAGAACTCGCCCTTTGGAAAGGGACATGCCATGAGAATGCCCAGGTATCGATATCGTACGCATAAAATTGCAGCCCGCTCGAAAAATTAACGAAGGCGAGGATGAAGTCCCTGAGAGGGGGGACAGGGATCCAATCTATAGCACTCCGGGTAAGCACTATCGCACCTTCCGCTCCGACGCCCCCGGAAGCAGCGAGTTTCACCGCCAGTAAGGTCAGCAGCCAGGGCAGATAGAGAATCAATACCAGGAGGTAGGCGAGAACCCACCTCCCCGCCATGGCCCGAGGCTTCAGCACCGCCGCCAGGTAGATCACTTGCGACAGGATAACCAGCACGGTGAAGTTATGTGTCCAGAGGGCCGCGGCGGTCACCAGGACATAGGGCCGGAGGTCGGACCGCCTCCCGCCGTACTTCACCGCCCTGACGAAAAAGAGGTTGGAGGCCAGGACGAGGGTCCACCACATGGCGTACATCTTGGCCTCCTGGGAGTAGTAGATGTTGAACGCCGAGAAGACAAGAAGTATCGTGCTGACGACGGCTGCCTTCCTGCCGAACATCTCCCTGGCCAGAAGATAAATGATGGGGATGGCGGCGGTCCCCCAGAGGGCGGAGAAAGACCTGAGATCGGCAGGGGTCGTTCCCGCCGTAAATGCCCAGAGTTTAACCATGTAATAATATAAGGGGGGGAAGAGTATCG
>JAVCDC010000093.1 GCA_030765135.1 Candidatus Tritonobacter lacicola
CAAGCTGATTGTGAAGGTCATCGAGGGGGTCAAGTTCGTAGATGGAGAGATGAAAGAGATAGCTGCTTAGGAGCTGTTACACGAGGATGCGCACATGCTCCTGTCCACAACATTTGACAATATCTCACACGATACGTCAAGATTGGGAAACGCACATGCGCTCAGCTTGACGTCGACACTGATATATCAGCGCTAAAGGTCCCCTCAGAATTGAAGGGAGAATACAAGTGCTCCACAAAGGGAACGTCCATGTTCTATTTCGATATAGCGAATCGCTCCTTTGTATCAGGGACAATTGCCCTCATTATGCAGTTCAGCATTGATGCCCCCATGTCCCAGATGAAAATATCAGGAGAGGATGCTCCTGACATGCCTGAGAGGTCCAAGATGTCTATGATCAGTGACAATCTCATTCGCGTTAAACTGAAAGAGTGAAGATTTGCCCCAACCATTGCTTCCAGGCGACGGCCGGAAGCCGCGCCTGAAGCACACGTTATTTTTTCTCTGTGTTGTCTGTGGTTTAATGTTTTTTCCTTTAACTTTAAACATTGCACTCTTAACCGTGGTTAACCTCTGCGTCTCTGCGGTTCCTTATTGCTTTTAAAATTGAACATTGGTTATTGGATA
The DNA here is from genome assembly GCA_030765135.1 of Candidatus Tritonobacter lacicola. GTDB lineage: Bacteria > Auribacterota > Tritonobacteria > Tritonobacterales > Tritonobacteraceae > Tritonobacter > Tritonobacter lacicola. The sequence continues at coordinate 628 of JAVCDC010000093.1, forward strand.
TTGGTTATTCCATCGTTAACTGTCTCCTCTGTGGTTCTTTATTCATTGCTTTGTTAGAATTGATTGTGAGGGGTGTGATATGGCCGATCTGGACATGAAGAAGGTGGCGGAGGTTGTAGCGATTTCATTGAAAGAAGATGCTGTCTCGGAGGACATAACGACCGATTCCGTTGTGGATGAGAACTGTGAGGCGATAGGGGAGATCGAGACGGGCCGGAAGGGCGTCCTGGCCGGCCTGGACGTTGCTGCCGAGGTGTTCCGTCAGGTCGACGAAACCCTCGCCGTAGAAAAGCCGGCCGGCGACGGCGAGCAGGTGATGCCCGGCCGGGTTGTTATGAGAGTTGAGGGAAGGGCCAGCTCGATCCTCAAGGGTGAGCGCGTGGCGCTCAACCTGCTGAGCCATCTCTCGGGCGTGGCCACCCTGACGGCTCGATTCGTGGAGAAGGCGGCCGCCCCTAACGTCGACATTCTCGACACGAGGAAGACGACGCCCGGCCTCAGGTTGCTCGAGAAGTACGCGGTACGAATGGGTGGCGGCGTCAACCATCGCCTCGACCTGTCCGACCGGATCCTCATAAAGGACAACCATCTCGCCCTTCAGGACGGGGGGCGAAGGGAGCGTATGGGGAGGGCCGTAAGCGCCGCCCGGGAAAAGTATCCCGGGGTTACCATCGAGGTCGAGGCACAGGACCTCGACGATGTCGTGGACGCCCTGGAGGCCGGGGCGGACATCATCATGCTGGACAACATGTCTCCCGGTGAGCTTGCGCGCGCCGTTGAGATAGTGGGGGGGCGGGCGAGGACCGAGGCGTCCGGGGGGGTCGACCTGGAGAGCGTCGAGAAGATAGCCGCCAGCGGCGTCGATTCGATGTCCATCGGCGCTCTGACGCACTCAGCCCCCGCCCTGGACTTCAGCATGGAGATCCGCCCTCGCGAGTAAGTGGACAAGAGGCGAGATGCGAGAAGCATGAAAATATGTAAGCATAAAAATAAGCAGCCACAAAGGCACAAAGAAAAGACGAATGTTCAATAACCAATGCTTAAAAAAAGAAGAAGAGAAGAAGAAACCACTGAAAGCGCAGAAGATAGAAGATAAAAAGACAAATTACGAGTAAGAGTACGATTACGATTAAGAGCAGGGTGGAGTACCTGAATGGATAGGGAGCGACATATAAAGCCCACCACGCTGATACTCGACAGCTTGCACAAGGAGAGGGAGCGGGGGGGGTTCGTCTCCGGCGAGGAGCTCGCCGATAGGCTCGGGATGTCCCGCGCGGCGGTGTGGCAGAGGATATCGGAGCTGCGCGGCATGGGGTACGTCATCGAGGCCCAGCCCCACCACGGCTACCGACTCGCGAACGTGCCCGACAGGATGCTCGGGTACGAGATCGAGCGCTCGCTGGGCACCGGCATTATAGGGCGGAATGTCATATGCTACGATGCGGTATCGTCGACAAACGATATAGCTGCCGAGATGGCTGAGAAGGGGGAGCCGGAGGGGTGCGCGGTCTTCGCCGAGTGCCAGAGAAAGGGCCGGGGGAGGATGGGCCGCTCGTGGATCGCCCCGACTGGGAAGAACATCCTCATGACTTTCATCCTTCGGCCGCGGATGAGGGCGGTGAACGCGCCCCAGGTAACGCTGATGAGCGCCGTCGCGTGCGCGGAGGCCATCCGGGTAGTGACGGGGCTGCCCGCCCTGATAAAATGGCCGAACGATATCCTTATCGGCGACAGGAAGGTCTGCGGAATACTCGTCGAGCTTTTCTCGGAGCTGGACGGGATAAGGTATATCCTGGTGGGTGTCGGCCTGAACGTGAACGTGCGGAGGGAGGAATTCCCCGGGGAGATCGTGGAAACCGCGACGTCTCTCCTTGACGAGCTCGGGCAAAAGGTTTCGCGGATCGCCCTCGCGAGGGAGCTGCTGCAAAAGCTCGATGAAAATTACAGTATTCTCAGGGAGTCCGGCTTCTCTTCCATAATGGATAAATGGAAAGAGATGTCGGCGACGCTCGGAAGGAGCATCAGGGTGACGTGGCCCGACGGCAAGAAGGAGATAGGGAGCGCCTACGCACTGGATGCGGACGGCGCGCTGCTCCTGCGGCGCGAGACCGGCTTCACCGCCCGCATCACCTCCGGCGACATCCAAATATTAGGGACGTAGGTTGAATTTGTTCAATTAACCAATCGAAATAATATGCGAGGTTCCAAAGGTACCTGTAAGCATAGGCTGGAATAGGGAGAAGAGATAATGAAAAGGACATTGCTGGTTTTTGGCTTCGCGGCGGTTCTTGCCGGGAACGTATATGCCGCGGATTGGGGTCGCGTGGACGGGAAGTACTGGAATAACATCGATACGAAGTGGGGGCGTAGCGGAGAGGCGATAAAGGCCAACTACCTGCTCGGAATTCTCGACGGGTTCCATTTCATGATAGACAGGGCAGAAATGCCGGAGGGCGCCCCGGTCTTCCCGCTGAAAGATATGAACAGTGTCATCTCCGCTCTTGACCGGTTTTACGGCAATCCAGACAACGTAAAAATTCCCGCTGTATATGCTTTAGCCATAGTGAACATGCAGCTGAGAGGGGTGGATAAACCGACGATCGAGCAAGCCATCAAGGAAAAGAGGATATTCTGGAACAAGGAAGGACAGCAGGTGCGGGAGGAGGGGGAAGACCCCGGGTCTTAAATCAAGAAATGAAGGCCGACGCAATAAAGACCTTTCTTGTATTCATCGCTTTCGCGGCGGTTGTTTGTGCGGTACTGCCGGGTTGTTCAAAGGTCGGGGAGGAAGAAACGGTTGGTGATAATGCCGGGGAGTGCTACAGGCAGGCCGTGGCTTATAAACAGATGGAGCGTTATCCTGAAGCCGTGAGAGCACTGAATCAGGCTATCCGGATCAATCCCGCCTATGCCAAGGCGTATTACTGTCTTGGGACGGTTTATGTCAAGATGAGGCGTTACCCGGAGGCGGTTGAAGCCTTCAAGCAGGCTATCAGTATCAAGCCCGATTACACCAAGGCGTATTATGAGCTGGGCGAGGCGTATAACAAACTGAGGCGCTACGGGGAAGCGGTGGAGGTATTCAAGCGGGCTGTACAGATCAAGCCCGCTTACGCCAAGGCGCACTATGGCCTCGGCCTGGCTTACTTGAGGCTTGGAGACGCTGACTCTGCTATGAAAGAGTACGATATTCTGGATGAAATTGATGGGGGAAGGGCCGGCAAGCTGTTCAACCTGATTCAGGACACGGCGCCCGGGATTAAGAAGTAGCGGCCGAGGAGAGGGTTGTGATATCTGAGGTGATAAAATGAGGAGTACTGCTGTAAAAGTCCTGATCGCTGTTGCGCTCGGGCAGTGCTTCTTTTCTTCGGGGTGTTCTGTTGGATGGAGGGGAAAAGACGAGGGTGAACGCCGGCCTCTCGACCCGGTCGCCTCGGAAACGGCGAGGGCCCACTTCAATAGCGGTGTGAAGTATGCCATGGTCGGTCGCTATCATTACGCGATAGAAGCCTACAGGGAAGCTATCCGTATCCAGCCGGATGATGCCATGGCTCGCTATGGTCTGGCAGTAGCTTATTTGCTATCCGGTAATCTTGTCTCGGCCTCGGATGAATGCAAAGCATTAAAGGAACTGGACAAGGAGCTTGCCAACAGGCTGTTTGCTATAATCGATAAGGAAGAAGAAGCGAATATTGAGCTTTGCCGCCACAAGATGGCGGTGCGCATCAGGCCTGATGATGCTGTGGCATACTGTAGACTGGGCATGGCTTACTCCAAACTCGGGCGACACGAGGAAGCGATAGAAGCCTACAAGCAGGCGATCCGTATCATGCCCGATGTCGACGGCGTATATTACAATATGGGGGAGGCTTACTCTGAGCTCGGACGCTACCTGGAAGCGATAGAGGCCTACAAGCAGGCGATCCGCTTGATATCCGACGATGCCGATGCGCACTACAAACTGGGTGTGGCTTACGCTAAGCTTGGCCGCCGCAGCGAAGCGATCGAGGCCTTCAACCGTGTCGTAGACAACAGGCCCGATGATACTGACGCGCACTACCTGCTGGGTGTGACTTACGGTAAACTGGGACGCCATAATGATGCGATCGAAGCTTTCAATCAGGTAATTCTCATCAATCCCGATTATTCCAGTGCCCACTACGGCCTGGGAATGGTTTATTTGAGTTTGGGGAAAGCGAGATCGGCCTTGGAGGAGTACGATATTCTGAGAAGGCTGGACCGGGAGAAAGCGGATAAGCTTTTTAATTCGATCTTTGTAAATGAGGTATTGGGAGGAAGAAGTCCCAATAGATGAGACAATGGATGCAGAGCGACGTTTTCATGTAATCGATGTGGGGAATAAAACGGTTCACGCGGGCATCGCGGACGCGGCTAAAATTATCGATCACCGGAAGATGCCGTCCTCGCCGGAGGGGCTCGATGAGGGGCTTGGCGACCTGCCGGGCTCCATTCCCGGCGTGGATATCGGCGGCGCAATAATAGCGAGCGTTGTCCCGTCGCTTAACCCCTTCCTGGAACAGCTCTGCCGGGAGCGTCTCTCGGTCGCGCCGGTTTTTCTGAACCACGAGACCGACACGGGCATCCGCATCGATTACGCCGACCCGTCCGAGGTGGGAGCCGACAGGATTGCCAACGCCGCAGCAGCATGTAACCTCTACGGCTGCCCGGCCATCGTCGTTGATTTCGGAACGGCGATAACCTTTGATATTGTATCCGGCGATTGCGTCTATCTGGGGGGCGTGATAGCCCCCGGCCTGGACATGGCCTCGGAGGCCCTCTCCGAGGGGACCGCCCTCCTTCCACGTGTCGAGAGGTGGAAGCCGGTAAGCGTTATCGGCAAGTCCACCGAGGATGCGATCCGCGCCGGCATCTACTTCGGGGTGTGCGGCTTGATCGAGCGTGTGATAAAAGAGCTCGGGGAGTCAGGGCTGGAGGGGCGTATAGTCTTCACGGGCGGCGGCTCAGAGATGGTCGCCGAGGCAATCGATTATGATGTTATTGTTAATCCCCTCCTCACCCTCGAGGGGCTTCGCATTATCTATTCCCGCATTGTCCCCGAATAACCGCCCGTCTTTTCTATTGGATTATCTTTTCGGATCCCCGGTTATTTATATGTCTTCTTCTCGGGTTGACGGGCGTTCGGCCGTAGTGCATAATCTCTCACCCACAGGAGGGTGGTCTACATTATGGAAACGATGAAAAAGATGATGGGGAGTGAAAAATACTCCTCTTTTGCCGTACCCGTCGATGATCTGGCAGAGATCCGGGACGCAACATATTTCCTTAGGGAAGACGGTACTTTCGCTTTCTCGGAGGGATACTGCCACGAGCCAAACAGGCCGCCGGATGAGCGGCGACTCCTCTCCCATATCGTTTTCGTCCCCAACAGGGGGAACGCCCCGGACTATGCTTACAAAAATATATTCGGGGCCGACTACGAGAACGTGACAAAGCCCATTATGGCGACGCAGCCTCTCCGGCTTTTCTACCCGCTCCAGCTCAGGGAGTATCTGAAAGTCGATCCGTCGCTCGATGTGCCGAAGCCTTTTTACGCCAGGTACAAGGTCCTCGTTCCCGTAAACACGTTCGTCTCTCACTTCCCCCCGCGCCATTCCCTGAGGGCGATAATCGAGCGCGCGGATTCGGACCCGGCGGCCATGTCCATCGCTAAAGTTACCGAGGCGACGGCGGAACTCCTCCAGATAGAGCCCGCGCAAATCGGCGTGTCCGGGTCGCTCTCGCTGGGAACCTACGCCAATCCCCACGATGTCGACTATGTCATTTACGCCACGGTGAAGGAGATCAGGAGGATCGTCAAATTTATCTACAAGCTCACCGAGGAGAAAGAGGAACGGAAAGTGTTCGAGTTCGGCAAGTTCTGGCCGCTGAGGTTCTGGGAGCGGTACGGCGGCGAGAAAATCATGGTCTGCCCCTTCTTCTCCTACCTGGACCTCGATGCGGCCCCGTTGCGGAATTTCAGTTTCGAGGATTGCGGTCCCGTCGTGGTTGAGGGTGTGGTTTGCGACGACACCCACAACTGTTTTAACCCCACCGTGCTCGTGCTGGAATCCGCCAAAATAAACGGAAAGAGCTATCAGGGGGAACTGAAGCTCATCCTGTACCACGGCGGGGAGCGGGGCGATTATGTCGAAGGCGACCATCTCTGCGCGAACGGCCACTTCGGGGGCGTGACAACCTACGGCGACGGAGGCTCGGAGGTAAGGGAGCGGTTCGGGGCGGTAATGGTCACCAATCTCGAGGATGTAACGAAGATCGTATGATATACGGCTGTGACAACAGTGTTTTGATGGAAGGCGTGTCCGCCGACGCGGATTTTCGCGATTTCATTGTCGGGATGGATCAGCTCGACGAGGTACGGGACGCGACGTTCTTCGTCCGGAACGACGGTCTCCTCGCCTTCTCGGAGGGCTACTGCCACCCGCCAGGCGCCATGATCGGCAATATCGTTTACGTTCCCGACGGCAAGGGCACGAAGACCATATTCGGCACAAGGTACGCCAGCATCATCAAGAGGTACGGCGAAGAGGACGACGAATGGATCCCTTTCCAGGAGCAGATCGGGATCTACCGCCGTATAGACCCCGGCCTCCACGTTGATAAACCTCTTTACGCGGAGAACAAGTGCCGCTTCAACACCGGGGATTTCATAGGGTGGGCGCCGCCGAGGAGGTCGCTGCTGAAGGTCCGGGAACGGCTGCCGTACGCGGATAAATCCATCCTGGAAATATCGGAAGCGTTCGATATAGACCCCGCCTCGATCGGCTGCACGGGGTCCATATCCCTGGGCAACCTGAAAAACATACACGACTTCGACCTGATATTTTACGGGACAACCCGGTCCAACAGGAGAATAGTGGACAGGATCTACGAGATAACAAAGGACCCCTCCAGGCAGGTGATCGAGATGGGGATGAAGTGGGCGATCCGCTTCTACGACGATAACGGGAACGTCATCTGCCCGTTTTTCTGCTACTCGGAGAAGGACGAGATACCCCTCGCCGATTTCACCATGGAGGTGGAGAAGGAAGCGTGCCGTTACACAGGGCGGGTCTGCGACGACCTGCACAATAGCTATATGCCGTCCATCCTTCAACTCGAGGAAGTCGAGTCCGCCGACTCCCCCTCCTTCAAGGAGATCATGCTCATCATCTACCATGGGGGCTCCAAGGGCGAATACAGGTGCGGGGACAGGCTGGGAATACGGGGAAAGCTTGTCAGGGTCGAGACGGGGGGAAAACAGCTCCAGGCAATCCTCGTAACGGATATGGGGGATACCTGGAAGCTGTGAAGGGAATACGGAACGTTCTCCTTCTGGCCGCGTTTGCCCAGCTTCTCTTCACGGGTTGCGGGACGTTCCGGCGGCCGGGGGTTATCGAGCCGCCTCTCGCGAGAGAGATTACTCCGTCACCCACGTATACGCCGACCTCTCTCCCGACACCGACAGAGGTCCCGACGCCTGTCCCCACGCCAACCCCTCTCCCCGTTGAGTTGCCGGCTAAGTGCGTGGAGATCATAAACAACGTCAAGCTTACCGATCTCATAAAACACAGGGAGCTCTTTTCCATCGCCCTGCAGCTCGAGTTCAAGGGGCGGAACAACGAGGCTATCGCCGTCCTCCGGGAGGCGATCAAGTACCGGCCCAACAACGAGCTGACGCGGATGAAACTGGCCCAGCTGCTGAGGGATGCGGGAGTGCCGGAAGAGCCCGCGCAGGAGGCGACACGGGTCGCGCCGACTGCCGTAACGGCGGAGAAAAAAGAGGAGCCGCTGATCGAGGATGCTCCTCCCGGCCTCGCCCTCCATGATGACTATCTCGATATAGTGAACAACGCGAGGTTAAGCGCTTGCGCGAGGGGGTTCAAGCTTTTCGTCCTGGCAAGCAAGCTCGAAAGAGAGGGGAAGGCCCGGGAGGCGCTCTTTCTATACGGGAAGGCCGTCTCCCTCTGCCCTGAAGAGGACGGCCCGAACGCGACCATCAACCGTCAATCGAAGGTCAAGATCGGTCTTCTGGAAAACAGAATCAAGGCTGAAGAAGCCCGAAAAGCTGAAGAAGAGTCCGGGAAAAAGGCCAATAATTAATAACTGGATAGTATAGGAATTTGTTATTTAAATTAGCCACAAAGGCACGAAGACACGAAGAAAAGCAAATAATAATTATTCTTCTTTGTGCCTTGGTGTCTTAGTGGCAAAAGTCCCCGGCGAAGCCGGGATAAGTGGATATTTTTTTCTTTTTTTCGTTAATTAACGAGTGGGTTTTACGGTTAGAAAATGGACCGTAATCTTTTCCTTTACCGTTTCTTCGGCCTCGTCGCGGCTCACTTCATCTCAGATATTCTTCTGAACCCGGCCTGGCTCAGCCGGGCGAAGAGGAAGAGCAGTGGGATAAAACGGTTGGGATGTCTGATCGGGCACTGCCTGATTGTCACCTTCGTTTCTTATCTTTTTATTCTCGGATGGCGGTCCCGCGCCTGTATCGGCATCGCCGCCGCCGTCGGCGCCTGCCACTTCGCAGTAGATTACGTACGGGTCCGGATAGAGCCGGTGGTTTACAGGGACGGCGTGGCTACCATACCGAAGGGGACAATCATCTCCGGACGCGCCCGGGGGGACTGGTGGCGGATAAACCGCCTGCGGTGGTGGGCCGTGAACATCGGCGACCAGGTCGCCCACATTGTATGTATTATTGCGATCGTGCGGCTTTCGTCTTAGCGGCCGATAAGCTATTATTGAAGCGACGCAAATGCGCGAGCAGCTTTGCCGGCACGAAACAGAGCGATACGCACAACGCAATACGAAAACATGCGTAACCGCTTTCAAACGCTGCACGTTGTCCTCCACGTTCTGGGCTCTCTCCTCACTGTCCTGGGCTTTGTAATCCTTTCGCCGCTTGTGGTCGCATTCTTCAGCGGTGAGCTGTTCCCGGGTTATAGAATACTGCTCGCATTCCTGCTGCCGTTGCCATAAGCCTCATTGCAGCGGGCATGTCCCCGTTCGACGGCATCTGCCAGGCATTTACAGCTCTCTCCCCGGGAGGCTTCTCCCCGCACGACGCGAGTATCGGGTACTACCGCCTTGCCGGCTACCCCAACTATGTCCTGATCGAGTATATCCTTATTGCGGGAATGATCCTGGGAGGCACAAACTTCCTTATCCACTACAGGGTGATCAAGGGCTGCGTCGGCTCCACTGCCGGGGGCATCAAGGTGCTCCGCATCGCCATCATGGCCAAGCTGATTCGCAGGGAGACCTACCGCCTGAGGACCCCCCTCCGTTCAATATCCGGATTCTTCGCTATTCGGCTTTAGCAAGGAGGTAGTACATGTTTATCATCGTTGCGGGCGCGGGGCTCATCGGGAGCGAGATCACCAAGAAGCTGGTCAAGAACAAGCACGACGTGGTTGTTATCGATGTCGACAGGGAGGAAGAGGGGGAGTTTCTCATCCCCAGGGGCAACTATGTTATCAAGGAGGCCGACACGGTCTTCCTGGTATCCAAGAGCCAGTTCATAAAACAGGCGACGGATTTATTGACGAGAGTCAAATGACCTTGAAAGTTAATTTTTCTTAAAGATCTGTACGAAATGCGAATAATGAACCGCAAAGGCGCAAAGGGCGCAGAGAAAAGAATGATAAAATGAACAGGAGAATAGTAAAAAACCTACTACTAAGCTCCCGTTAAGGTTTTAAATCCTGGATTCTCCCTGATGTTATCGAAGTCGTTTTCGGTACCGGCAAGCTCGATGAATCTCGGGTCAAGCCGGGTCGCCCTCTCCAGTAGTTTCAACGAGGTGTCCGCTTTATTCTTTAGAGAGTAGTAACACGCCAGGTTGTAGCAGAGAATCGGGACCTCTCCCTCCGATTCGATGGCCCTGGCGAGAGTCTCTATCGCTTTATCCAGGTTGGCCGTCCGCTTGAAACACCATCCGAGTCCCACGGAATTCTCCAGCACGCTGCCCCCGAGACCGAGGGAGCGCTCATAGGCGGCGATGGCTTCCTTGTACCGCTTCAGTTCCCGCAGGCACTCCGCCTTGATGAAAAAGGGGTCGGCATCGCGGGGGTCGAGGGCTATGGCTTTTTCCAGCTCGGAGATACAATCCTCGTACATGCCCAGCCCGATATACCCCGACGCTTTCTGCAGGTGGTCCTTCTTTATCATTTTATCCTCTTGCCGAGATAGTGCTCCATTATCTTTTTCCGCCTCCGGAGCAGTGTCTCCTTGACATACTCCGCGTCATCGGGGTCGCTGTACACGGCCAGGTCGACTATCGCCCCGACTTGCCCGGGCGTGAACCGGCTTATAAGATTGACCGCCCAGAGAGCGTCCTCCGTCGTCATGTAACGCCACGCCATGTTGGGATATTCGGCCTCGAAGCGGGCCGGGTCAACATTGCCGTCGAAAAGGCCGACTGCGCTGTCTAGGGGTTTGGCCCCTCTGTTGTACCGTTCGCGCCACAGCCCGAAGGGCTTGAGGAGCAAGCGCATGGGTGTCGACGCGATAACGCCGAGGTCGAACGAGTGCTCCCAGCCGTCCTTCGGCAGTTTCGGCCGCATCCCCGCGCTGCCGAGCGAGCTGTCGAAATTGTCGACGTAATAACGATGGAGGCCTACGTCGCCGACCCTGAAGGAGCTGATAATCGTATTGTGGTCCACCCAGCCGGTGTTGTTTATCCACGCGGCAAACACCTTCGATGCCCTTATCTCGCGCCTGTCGCGGAAACCGTAGCAGCTCCAGGGACCGCCGGCCCCGGGAACGAGCTCCGTGGCGGCCGCCCGCCTCCCGTCGAAGCGCTCGTTGCCCGTCCCCTCGACCGTGATGATAGCGCTCACCGGCACGTTGTACCCAAGGAGCCGGGCGATTGTCGAACCTATCACTGCCGCGCCCGTCGCCTGCTCTTCCATTCCCGGAGGATCGAACCCCAGGAGGAAGCATCTTCCTTCCTCGTCCTCGCAGAAGAAGCGGGCCGCCCGTCCGGGTATTTTTTCTTCGAGAGGCGTGATCCTTCCCCGGGGTTTATTCCGGCCGGCCATGCGGGCGATATCAGAGGGGGAAAAGGATTCAATTTCCCTATTGATAAAGAAGGCCGAATCTAGCACCTCCCCGCCCGCCGCGACGTCGCTTGCCCTTGCCGTGCGCCCGAACAGTTTTGCGATGTGCCTGGGGAGGTTCGCGAAGTGGATCGCCGGCAGGAAAAAGGTGTTCTTCACGAAGGCGCACCCGGCGCTCTTTCCACCGGGCTCCAGGAAACTCCTCCAGTCCACGCCGAGCGCATCAAGCTCGTTCTCGATGCGGACCACCTCGTTCAGGACCCTTCCGGCCTCGCCGATGCGCTTCTCTTTTTCGAAGTCGGCAGAGAGCTCCTGCCTCATGGCGATGAGGTTTACAATTTTATTAATAAAATTGTCATATTCGGCCTCTGATGAAACGGTGGCCATGTCCGCAGCAGCACGGTGCGAAAGAAAGGAAAAGAGGGTGAACGAAAGCAGTAAAGTGAAAAAGACTTTCCTCATAGTTCCCCTAGTATATAAATTCGCTCACTTCCTTAGCAAATTTATTTGTTCCCTCATTCTCAGGCTGTGTCATAATAGAATTTGAAATATGAGAATAGATTCCTGCTTTCGCAGGAATGAAAAATGAGAGCATGTCATCCTTATCAACTAGATCACATAAATTGGCGAGCAGAGCGAGCTAATTTATAGGGCGATTAACTCAGCGGGAGAGTGCCACCTTCACAAGGTGGAAGTCACTGGTTCAAATCCAGTATCGCCCACCACATAAAATGAGCCTGCCCTCCGTTTTCAATGCCGGAGGGCAGGCTCATTTTTTATTTGGCGGGATAAAGTATTATTCCCAAATCATTGACAGCCGGGAATCCCTCTGGCAGAATTAGCCGTCCTATGCTCGACGACATTGCCAGGTTACTGGAGATTCAACGGAGGGATGCGGAGATCCTGTCTTTCAGGGAGGAGGAGGAGAAGCTTATCGCCGACCTCTCGCGGCGGGAGGGGATTCTCGACCGGACGAAGAGGGAACTGGAGGGCAGGAGGGAAGAGCGCAGGAAGATGGCGATGTCGAGGGATGAGGGTCAGCTTGACCTGGACTCGAAACTCGAATCGGTCAAGAAGCTGGAGCTTCAGCTTTTCCAGCTCAAGACCAACAAGGAATACCAGGCGCTGCAGAGGGAGATAGGGGTGCTGAAGGAGGCGTGCACGGACATCGAGGACAGGATTCTCAACTTCATGGAAGATATAGAGAGGGTCAACAGCGAGATCAAAGAACGCGATAAGTCCGTAGCGGAGATGGAAGCCGGGATCGCGAAGGCCGCAGAGAACCTGGACAGGGATAAGGGCCGGGTTACTGCAGAGATTCATCGCCTGGATGGGGAGAAGAGGATTATCGGCTCATCAGTGGACCAGCTCCTCATGGCCAGGTACGAGAAGATCCTGAGTCATTACGGGAGCCGGGCAATCGTTCTGGTTGTGGATGACGTCTGTCAGGGCTGCTATACGAATCTGCCGCGCCACACGGTTGACGAAATCAGGGTAAGCGAAAAACCGATCTTGTGCGAGAACTGCGCCAGGATACTTTATCTGGACGATCATGAAGGAAGAGACTCCGAAAGTTAAAGAAGTATACGTCGAGATTGAGGATGAAGAAGAGGATTCCGAGCCCCAGTATGTGGGCAAGACGCTGATCGTGTGCGGCGTGGCGGTCCTGGTCCTCATCCTTTTAATCCTGCTTACCGAGTTCCTGGTGGGGTGGGGGCCGGTATTTACCAAGATCTGCGATGTGCTCGGCGTCTGATGAGGAAGGCATCTCCCTCGGCCTGTGCTCCTGACCGCCATGGATGTCTTCAGCATAGCCGCTGAAGCGCCCGGAACCCGGTAATGAATATGAGGTCGCATGATCGCGTTACTTCGTAACACTGCGGCGGATACTTGCATTCATTGTTGACACGGCCCGGCAACCGTACTATCTTTTGCTTTCAGGAAAACGGTACTCTGAAAATACTAAAATATCACTATGTGGGCGATTAGCTCAGTTGGCTAGAGCGCTTGCTCGACACGCAAGAGGTCACTGGTTCAAGTCCAGTATCGCCCACCAGTTTATATACTCTGAATTTATGGCAAATAAGAAGGCACCCCCCGGCGAAAGGCTCGATATCTACCGTCACAGCACGGCCCATATCATGGCCCATGCCGTGAAAAATCTCTTCGGCGAAGTCAAGCTCGGCATCGGCCCCCCGATAGAGGATGGTTTCTACTACGACTTTGATGCGGAAAAACCATTCTCTGCCGACGACCTCGACAGGATAGAGCGCGAGATGGCGAAAATTATCGATGCCGATTATCCCTTCGAGCGCCTCGATATGGACAGGGTGGAGGCCGGGAAGCTTTTCAGTGACCGGGGCGAGCCGTACAAGGTCGAGATACTGGACGGGATACCCGATGATCGAGTCAGCGTGTACAGGAGCGGCGATTTCATCGACCTCTGCAGGGGACCGCATCTGGGCAGCACCGGCGAGGTTAAGGCCTACAAGCTGCTGAACGTTGCGGGCGCTTACTGGCGCGGCGACGAGAAGAGAAAGATGCTGTCCCGGATATACGGCACGGCTTTCCCCGACGCCGGGTTGCTGGCGGAGTTCCTCCGCATCAGGGAGGAGGCGAAGAAGAGGGACCACAGGAAGCTCGGCCGCCAGCTGGACCTCTTCAGTTTCCACCCGGAGGCGCCGGGCTTCCCGTTCTACCATCCCCGGGGGCTGGTTCTGTACAGGCTTCTCGTCGATTTCTGGCGGGAAGAGCACAGGAAGCGCGGTTATTCCGAGATAGCCACACCGTTTATTCTGCGGGAAGAACTCTGGCACAGGAGCGGCCACTGGGACAACTACAAGGAGCATATGTTTTTCACCGAGGTGGACGGCGAGAGCCTTGCTGTCAAGCCCATGAATTGCCCGGGATGCCTCCTGCTCTTCAAGGAGAAGCACTACTCATACCGGGACCTCCCCCTTCGCGTGGCGGAGATAGGCGTTGTTCACAGAAGAGAGCTCTCCGGAGTGCTGCACGGAATGTTTCGCGTCCAGAGCTTCGCGATCGACGATGCCCACATATTCTGCTTGCCGTCGCAGTTGAAAACCGAGATAGTATCGGTTATCGGGCTGCTCGTTCACTGCTACGAGGTCATGGGCTTCAGCGGATACATGGTCGAGCTATCGACCAGGCCCGAGAGGTCTATCGGGAGGGATGAAGATTGGATTGAGGCGACCCTGGCTCTTCGCGCCGCCCTCGACGAGGTGGGGATCTCCTACACGGTGAACGAGGGCGAGGGAGCATTCTATGGGCCGAAGATCGATTTTCATATTATGGATTGCCTGAAGAGGAGCTGGCAGTGCGGGACGATCCAGGTCGATTTCTCCATGCCCGAGAGGTTCGATCTTCACTACGTGGGGAGTGACGGGAACAAACACAGGCCCGCCATGATCCACCGGGCGGTTTTCGGATCCGTTGAACGGTTCCTGGCCGTTCTTCTCGAACACTACGCGGGGGACCTTCCTTTATGGCTTTCTCCCGTCCAGGCGAGGGTGATCACCGTCGCGGAACGGCATCGCGATTTCGCCCAAAATCTAAAGGCGGAAATGGAAAGGGAAGGCTTGAGGGTGGAAGTGGACTCGAAAAACGAGACCGTTGGCTCCAAGATCAGGGCCGCCGAGCTCTTGAAAATACCCTACATGCTCGTAGTCGGCGACAGGGAGAAGGAGTCGGGAGAGCTGGCGGTACGGAGGTACGGAAAGGGCAAGCAGTCCGGGGCGACGATCAAGGATCTGATCGTCTCAATTAAGGTTGAAGTGAACAATAAATGAAAACAGCAGTCCAAGGGAGGTGATGGCAATTTCGAAGTTCGCTAGAACAAGCAGTCAGAAAGTAGCCAGAATCAACAAACAGATCAAGGCCGATAAAGTGAGGACGATCGACCGAAACGGTCAGCAGATCGGCATTCTTCCTCTTATCCAGGCTCTGGAGTTGGCCAAACAGTGCGAGCTGGATCTCGTGGAAGTCGCGCCGGAAGCCAATCCTCCCGTCTGCAAGATAATGGATTTCGGCAAGTATCGATATAACAAGACGAAAAAAAATCGGACAGCGCGCAAGAAGCATCACGCGGACAAGCTCAAGGAGATAAAGATCCGGCCCCGCATATTCAAGCACGATTACGAGATCAAGCTGAACCGCGCCATTAAGTTCCTGGAGAAGGGCTACAAGGTAAAGCTGACGCTGAGGTTCAGAAGAAGGGAACTCCAACACAAGGAGCTGGGCGAAGAGGTCATGACCAGGCTCGTTAATGACCTCTCCGGCCTCGGTGCGCCGGAGGGCAATAAGAAGTGGGCCGGAAAGAATAATATGATATTGTATATCAGTCCGACAGGGGGGCAGTAACGATGCCGAAGATGAAGACAAGCAGGATGACGGCAAAGCGCTTCAAGGTGACCGGCCGCAAGAAGGTGATGGGCCGTCACGCCGGCGCCAGCCACATCATGACCAAGAAGAACCGGAAGAGAAAGAGGAATCTCAGAAAGGGCAAGATGATCAGCGCGGCGGACACCAAGAGGATCTTGATAAAGCTGCCCTATGGAAATTAGCATGTGAGGAGAAAAAGATGTCAAGAGTCAAAAAAGCTCCGGCTTCCAGGAAGAGGAGAAAGAAGAGGATAAAGCTTGCCAAAGGATACAGCGGCGGCAGGAGCAACCTGTATCGCTCCGCGACCCAGGCCGTGGACAGGGCCGGGCGAGACGCGTACGTGGCCCGGCGGAAGAAAAAGGGAGACTTCAGGTCCCTCTGGATAACAAGAATAGGCGCCGGGGCCGAGAAACACGGGATATCCTACAGCAAGTTCATAGCCGGTTTAAAGAAGGCCGGGGTTTCGCTGGACAGGAAGATACTTGCTGACCTGGCGGTGCTCCATAAAGGCGTCTTTACCGAGCTGGTCAAGGTAGCCAAGAAGGGCTCCGTCTAGCGCGGGGTGCGGGGACCCGGAGCCGGGCCCCGGCTACGGCGGGCCGGCCCGGACATTTCCATTCTTCGGCTCTTGGATTCTTAATCTTACTCTGACTCCTGATATATCCGATCACGTGTGAATGCGGTATTTAAAGATGGGGCGTTCGATTACGAGTAAGAGTAAGGGCACGGGTGACAGGGGACCGGTGCAGTCATGGATTTTGCTGAAAAGATAGAGCGTATCAGGCAACAGGCCGAATCCGATATACGCGGGGCCGAGGGCCTGCCTGCGCTCGAGTCGGTCAGGGCCAGGTATCTCGGGAGAAAGGGGGAGATCACGGAGATCCTCAAGGGTCTCCGCCTGCTGCCGCCGGGGGAGCGTCCGAAGGCCGGCAAGCTTGCCAACGACTGTAAGGTTGCTTTAACGGAGCTTCTGGGCGCAAGGTCGGGGGAACTCGCCGGAAACCTCGAAGTGAAGAGGCTGAAGGACGAGGAGGTCGATGTCACCCTCCCGGCAGGGATGAAATATCCCGGAAAGCTTCATCCCATAACCAGGGTATTCGACGAGGTGATCCGGATATTCGCCTCCATGGGGTTTACTGCCGTCGATAGCCCTGAGATAGAGACGGACTACTACAACTTCGAGGCACTGAATTTTCAGGCGGACCACCCCGCCCGCGACATGCAGGATACATTTTACCTCAGCGGGGGGAAGCTTTTGCGGACCCACACCTCGCCGGCCCAGATAAGGATCATGGAGGAGCGCGACCCTCCGCTCGCGGTCATCGCGCCGGGGAAGTGCTACCGGTGCGACGCGGATGTCTCCCATTCACCGATGTTCCACCAGGTGGAGGGGTTTCTCGTCGATGAAAAAGTCACGTTTGCCGATCTCAAGGGCGTTCTCACGGCTTTCGTTCACGGTATCTTTTCTCCCGACGTGAAGCTGCGGTTCCGGCCGAGCTTCTTTCCCTTCACCGAGCCGTCGGCGGAGATAGACATATCCTGTGTTTCATGCGGCGGTGCCGGCTGCCGCCTCTGCGGCGGGGCCGGATGGCTTGAGATTCTTGGCGCGGGAATGATCCATCCCAGCGTTCTGGAGTCCGTGAAGTACGACACCGGCAGATTCCAGGGTTTCGCTTTCGGAATGGGGATCGAGCGAATTGCCATGCTGAAGTACGGCATCGACGACATCCGGCTCTTCTTCGATAACGACATACGCTTCATCAGACAGTTTTAAGACGTGTTTGCAGTGGGAATAAATGAAATGAGAAGGGAAATTGCCACGAAGACACTAAGGAAAAAGATGGCCCATGATCGAAATTAACAATTTAAGTTATGCAGTCACTATTGAGCATGGATTACTTCCTTTGTGCCTTTGTGTCTTAGTGGCAAAATAAATTTTTTAAAGGGCGGAAACTCCAAGGCAAGAAGTACTGAAACAATGAAGGTTACTCACAAATGGCTGGAGGAGTTCGTCAGGACCGGCATGGAGCCGGCCGAGGCCGCCGAGCGCCTCACCATGGCGGGCCTCGAGGTAGAGAAGCTCGAGGAGATCGGCGGCGGGGACGCGCTCTACGACGTGAACGTGACGCCCAACAGGGGCGACTGCCTGAGCGTCCTGGGCATCGCCCGCGAGTTATCGGCGATTACGGGCTGTGGCGTGACGATGCCGACGGCGCCCCTCGAGGAAGCCGGCTGGGACACGGCGAGCAGGATCACCGTAAGCGTTGATGCGGAGGACGTCTGCCCGCGGTATGCCGCCCGCGTGGTGGAGGGCGTCGTCATCGGGGAATCACCCGGGTGGCTCAGGAAGAGGCTTGAAGCGGTCGGCATCCGCCCCGTCAACAACGTGGTGGACGTGACCAACTATGTCCTCATCGAGCTCGGTCAGCCCCTCCATGCCTTTGATCTGGACAGGCTGTTCACCCCCGGGATAGCAGTGCGGCGTGCCGGGGACGCCGAGGAGATAGTCACCATTGACGGCCGGAAGAGGCTCCTTTCGAAGGAGATGCTGGTTATAGCGGATGATTCGGGTCCCGTGGCCATCGCCGGCGTGATGGGGGGGCATGAGACGGAAGTGTCCGGGAGCACGAGGAGGGTTCTGCTGGAATGCGCGAACTTCGAGCCGCGGTGCGTGCGGAGGACGGCGAAGAAGCTCAACTTAACGACGGAATCGTCATTCCGGTTTGAGAGGGGAGTGGATTTCGATTCGATTCCCCTTGTCCTCGACCGGGCGGCCCGGCTGATAGCTGATATAGCCGGCGGCGAGACAGGGCGCGGGCGGGTCGATATCATCCGGCGGGAGCCGGCCCGCGCCCGTATAACTTTGAGGATGGGTACCATGAGCCGGGTTCTGGGGAGAGAGTACCGGAAGGAGGAGATGATGGATATCTTCTCGCGGCTTTCATTCGCCGTAGAGGAGGCCGGAGGGGACATCTTCGTTCGCCCCCCGTCTTTCAGAAATGATATCCGGCGCGAGATAGACCTTGTCGAGGAGGTGGCCAGGATCTCCGGGTACGATTCCATAACCCCTGCCATACCGGAGGTGAGAATGTGCGGCACGGGGAGGTCCCCGAGGATGCTGCTCGCCGCCAGGCTGAGGTGCATTCTCACCGGCCTCGGCCTTGACGAAGTGAACGCCTTCAGCTTTATGTCCGGGGAAGATTTCGACAAGCTTATGCTGCCCGCCGATAATCCCCTCCGCAAGAGCATTGATATCCTGAATCCGGTGAGCAGGGAGCACAACCGCATGAGGACGACGCTGGTCCCCAGCCTCCTCGGTATTCTGGCGACAAATGCCAACAGGGGAGCTGCCGAAGTGTCAATCTTCGAGATCGGCAGGGTGTACGGCCCCGATGAAGGGGAGAGTGATCGCGCCGGGATAGCCCTGATGGGCAATCGATGGTCGCAGGGGCCCTCCCCCGGTTTCTACGCCATAAAGGGAATAGTCTGTTCGCTCCTCGACGCCCTCGGCATAGGCCCGTGCGAGGTGAAGAGGCACCGCGGTCCAATGTATCACCCCGGCCAGGCGGCCTCGATATCCGTCGGCGGGGTATTTCTCGGTGTCTTCGGCAGGGTTCATCCCGGCGTCGCAAGAAATTACGGCTTGGATTGTCCCGTGTTTATCGCCGAGGTTGAATTGCATGCATTGGAGAGCGTGATTCCTGCGGCGCCCCGGCATACCCCTCTTCCCAGGTATCCCTCCATCAGGAGGGATATCGCGATGATCGTCGATAAGGACCTGCCGTACGGAAAGGTGGATGCATTGATAAGGGAAGCGGGCCATGATATGCTTAAGGAAGTAAAGCTCTTTGATCTCTACCGGGGGGGACAGATTCCAGCCGGGAAGAAGAGCTTTGCAATATCGGTGATTTATCGATCTGACAATAAAACGTTAACAGACAAGGAGGTTAACGAGACGCATCAACTTCTCTGTGAGTTGCTTGTAAATGAGCTGGGATGCATAATAAGGAAGGATTAGGCAGGGTCATAGTGTTCGAGAAGGAGACAAGTCTCGATATTGAATGAGAAAGGCGAGCCAGGTTATCAAAGTCACCATCTTTGGGAGGGAGTACCCGATCGCCGCCGAGGGCGACGGCAGCTCTGTCGAAGAGGTCGCGTCTTTTGTCGATAATAAGATGAACGAGCTCTCCCGCGAGGTGGAGGGCCTCCCGTCAGGGAGGGTGGCGGTGCTCGCTTGTTTGAATATTGCCGAGGAGTTGTTGTGCCTGCGGCGGATCGAGAAAAAGAGGAGGAAGGCTCTGGTAGAGAGAATAGATTCTCTACTTGGTTTAATCGAGACGGAACTGGTCGGCTGACCTCTTTTTAATAAACTTAACATATGGCCCTGCCGCATTCGTAGAGCGGCGACGTACCATGGAGCCGGCATTCGCCCGGAGGCCCGGATTCTCCCGCGGGAGAGGGACCTCCCCGGCGGACGCGGCCCCGGAAGGGTACGCTGCCGCCCCGGCGATAGCGTGCAGGGCGTTTTTTTCGATATGGAGCTATTTTCAAAAGTGAAAAAGAACAGCAATGAGCCTCTTGCCAGCAGGATGAGGCCGCGGAACCTCGACGAGTTCGTGGGGCAGAAACATATCCTGGCCCCCGGGAGGCTCCTCTGCCGGGCCATAAGGGCTGACCGCGTCGGCTCGATTATTCTTTACGGCCCCGCAGGTTGCGGGAAGACAGCGCTGGCCGAGGTAATATCCAGGATCACCCGCCGCGCCTTTGAGAAGGTCAGCGCCGTCGGCTCAAACGTCGATGAATTGAGGTCCATCGTCGCGATGGCAAGGCACAGGCTTGAAACCTCCGGCGAAAAGACAATACTCTTCATCGATGAGATCCATCGCTTCAACAAGGCCCAGCAGGATGTCCTGCTTCCACACGTGGAGAAGGGAACCGTATCCCTCATAGGGGCGACGACTCACAATCCCTGCTTTTCGATCAACGCCCCCCTTCTCTCGAGAGCGCAGGTCTTCAGGCTTAATCCCCTCTCCGCCGGGGAGATCAGGGAGGTGCTCAAGAGGGCCCTCTCGGACAGGGAGCGGGGGCTGGGAAGCCTCCGCGTCCGGGTGGAGGAGAACGCCCTGGAGCACATAGCAGCCAGGGTGAACGGAGACGCAAGGAGGGCGCTCAACGCCCTCGAAATAAGCGCTCTCACTACGGAGCCGGGCCGCGACGGAGCAATCCGTGTAGATCTCGACGTTGCCGAGGACTCGGTGCAGGTGAAGCATGTCGATTACGATAGGGCCGGGGACGGGCACTACGATACGATCAGCGCCTTTATCAAGAGCATGAGGGGGTCCGACCCCGACGCAGCCCTCTTCTGGCTTGCGAAGATGTTCCACGCCGGGGAGGACCCGCGATTCATCGCCAGAAGGATATTGATATGCGCCTCCGAGGATGTCGGCAATGCGGATCCCCGCGCGATCATGGTCGCCCAGGCGGCCCTCCACGCGTCCGAGTTCATAGGTATGCCGGAGGCACGAATCCCGCTGGCCCAGGCGGCCGTCTATCTTGCAACGGCCCCGAAGAGCAACGCGTCCTACAGGGCGATCGAGGAAGCGCTCTCCGACGTGGAGAAAGGAGCCGCGACCGAGGTCCCGGCACATCTCAGGGACGCGAGCTACCGGGGAGCAAAAAAGCTCGGCCACGGCAAGGGATACAGATACCCTCACGGGGAACCCGGTGGGTACGCGGGCCAGGACTGCCGGCCCGGATCAAGGGCGTACTACCGGCCGTCAGGCAGGGGATATGAAAAAGTAATAAAGGAAAGGCTGGAATATTGGAAGCGGCTGAAAGAAAAAAAATAGCGCGGAAGGAGATGGGGGCCATAAGGGCCTCTCTCGATGAAGATGAGATCCGGCGTAGAAGCGTCCCGGTATCGGAAAGGCTCCTTTCCCTGCCGGAGTACGCGGCTTCGCGCTCGGTTATGATCTACGTTTCCAAGAAAAACGAGGTGTACACGCACGATCTCATCCGGAAAGCTATCGCGGATGGAAAGCGCGTCGCCGCCCCGCTGGCGCTCCCCGCGACAAGGAGCCTGGAGCTCGGGCCCATCGGGGATTTCGACACGGACCTCAGGCCGGGCAGGTACGGCGTCCTCGAGCCGGTGAGCGCCGGCCTCGATCCATCCGACATAGAGGTGTTCGTTGTCCCGGGCGCCGCGTTCGATTGCCACGGCAACAGGCTGGGGTCGGGATGGGGATATTTTGACAAGCTCCTTCTCCCTTTAAGCAGACGCCAGCTGACGGTCGCCCTGGCGTTCGACTTTCAAGTGGTTGAGGACCTGGAAAAGGAGGATCACGATGTTGCGGTAGACGTGATCCTGTCGGAGACAAGAACAATAAGAGTTTGCAGTGAACGGAGGAAACAATGAACGACACAATCTACATGCTGGCGCTCGCGTTCGGTGGTGGCGTAGCCGTCGGCTATATCGCGTATCGCGGTCTGGCCAGGCGAAACGTGGAAACCGCCGAGAGGACCGCCAAGAAAATCATCGATGACGCCAAAAAAGAAGCCGAGTCAATGCTCCGGGAGGCAAAGCTAACCGCGCGGGATAACATTCACAGGGCGAGGTCCCAGTTGGAAACGGAGATCAGCGGGAGGAAGCGGGAGCTCCTCCAGATCGAGAAGAGGGTGCTCCAGAAAGAGGAGCATATGGACCGGAAGGTGGATCTGCTGGAGAGAAGAGAAGGGGAGATCAAAAAGCAGGGGCAAGCCCTGGAGGCCAGGTCGAGACAGCTTGATGAGAGGGCCAAGGAAATAGACAGGGTCCTCAATGAGGAGCGGAACAGGTTGCAGAGGATCGCGGGAATAAGCCGGGAGGAGGCGAAGAGAATGCTCCTGGCAAAAATGGAGGAAGAGGTGACGTACGAGACTTCAGCTCTTATCCGCAGGATAGAGAGCGAGGCAAAAGAAACCGCGGGAAAGAAAGCAAAGCACATCATAGCCCTGGCCATCCAGCGGTGCGCCGCGGATTTCGTGTCCGATGTGACGATATCTACCGTTGCCCTTCCGAGCGATGATATGAAGGGGCGGATCATCGGCCGGGAAGGGCGGAACATCCGCGCCATCGAGGCGGCCACCGGCGTCGATATCATTATCGATGACACGCCGGAAGCAGTTATCCTTTCCAGCTTCGATCCGGTGAGGCGGGCGATTGCCGGCACGGCCCTCAAACGCCTGATTGCCGACGGGCGAATTCATCCGGCCAGGATAGAGGAGGTCGTCAAAAAGGTGCGCAAGGAGACGGAGGCCGCGATCCAGGAAGCCGGGGAGCAGGCTGTGTTCGACGCGGGAATTCACCGGCTGCACCCGGAGCTCGTGAAGCTGCTCGGCCGCCTGAAATACAGGGCCAGTTATGGCCAGAACGTTCTCATTCACTCGAAGGAGGTTTCCATAGTGATGGGAATCATGGCGGCGGAGCTCAATCTGGACATCAAGCTGGCCAAGAGGATAGGCCTCCTCCACGACATCGGAAAGGCCGTCGACCACGAGGTTGAGGGCGCACACGCGATCATAGGGGCCGACCTGGCGAAGAAGTACAACGAGTCGCCGGAGGTTGTTCACTCTATAGCCGCCCACCACGAGGACACAGAGCCGAAGAGCATCTATGCCGTCCTGGCTTCGGCGGGAGACGCGCTGAGCGCCGCCCGACCGGGAGCGCGATCGGAGTCCCTCGAGGCATATATCAAGAGGCTCGAGAAGCTGGAAGCTATCGCCAACGCTTTCAGGGGCGTTGAGAAGTCGTACGCTATTCAGGCGGGCCGGGAGGTCAGGGTGATGGTCAAGCCGAATAGCGTGACTGATAACGAGGCGATTATGATAGCCCGCAATATAACGAAGCAGATACAGAAGGACATGGACTACCCGGGGCAGATTAAGGTGACCGTCATCAGGGAGACGCGCGCCGTGGAGTACGCAAAATAAAAAATCGTAGAGCGTACGGCGTTCTGCGTATTGCGTTTCCTTTGATGCGTACTTCCGCCGCATACAGAACGATGTACGCTGTACGCAATACGCAGTACGAGGAGCCGTGCATCGTTCAAATTAGACAAGTACAACCTGTAGCTGGTTTATATTGCAGAAAATGATGATTCGCATACTTGCCATAGGCGACATTGTCGGTAAGCCCGGGAGGCGGGCCATCGGCGATCTGCTCCCGCAGCTCACGAGCGAGCGGGGCGTGGACTTCGTCGTGGCGAACGGGGAAAACGCCGCGGGGGGATCGGGCCTCACGCCCGCCGTTGTGCAGGAGCTTCTGGGCTTCGGCGTCGACGCGATAACGTCGGGCGACCACATCTGGAAAAACAAGGAGGTCTACAAGATTATCGACGGGGAGATGAGGCTCCTGCGCCCGGCCAACTACCCTCCGGGTTCTCCGGGCCGCGGGTGGACCGTCTTTGAGAGCAGGGGTGGAAGATCCGTCGGCGTCATCAATGTTATGGGCAGGGTCTTCATGGGGCCGTCTGATTGTCCCTTCCGGGCCGTCGACAGGGCCGTCGGTGAACTGAAGCGGCGTACCGGGGTGATAATAGTCGATTTCCACGCCGAGGCGACTTCGGAGAAAGTAGCCCTGTCCCGTTACCTGGATGGACGTGTGAGCGCCGTGGTCGGGACACACACTCATGTCCAGACCTCGGATGAGAGGATAATGGCGGGGGGAACTGCGGCCATTACCGACCTGGGCATGACGGGAGCGCACGACTCGGTGATAGGTGTCGACGAGAAAGCCGTTCTTAAGCGTTTTCTCACCTGTCAGCCGGCCAGGTTCGAGGTGGCCAGGGGGGACGTCCGGATGAGCGGGGCCATTATTGACGTGGACGAGGAAACCGGGAAGGCTATTTCGATATCGAGAATATCACCAGGCTTGCCGGGCAAGGTGGATGGTGGATAGTGAATAGTGAATGGTGAATAGTGAATGGTGAATGGTTTTTACGATTCACGATGCTTGAAGAGGAATAATTGGAGCTTTTTCATTGAGCAAGTACGACAAGGTTTACACGGTCAGTGAAATAACCCGGGAAATAAAGTTTCTGCTCGAAGAGAGCTTTCCCTCGGTTTGGGTCCAGGGAGAAATTTCCAACGTAAGGCGCCCGTCATCGGGGCACTGCTATTTCACGCTCAAGGATGGGGAGAGCCGGCTCCAGGCGGTTATTTACCGCGCGGTCATGGAGGGCCTCCCGTACAAATTGACGGATGGCCTCGCGGTGGTGGCATTAGGAGGCATAAGCGTCTACAACCGTCGCGGCAGCTACCAGTTCAAGATACGCAAGCTCGAGCCGAAGGGCCTGGGTGCGCTCCAGCTCGCCTTCGAACAGCTCAAGGAGAAGCTGAAGAAGGAGGGCCTCTTCGATCCCGCGGGAAAGAAGCCGATACCTCTGTTGCCGTCGAAGATCGGAGTCGTCACCTCCCCGACGGGCGCGGCGATACGCGACATCCTCAATGTGCTGGACCGCCGCTTCTCGAACATTCACCTGATACTCTATCCCGCCCGCGTCCAGGGAGATGCGGCCGCCGGCGAGATAGCGCGCGCCATCGGGCACCTGAACTCGCTCGATCTGGTTGACGTTATCATTGTCGGGCGCGGCGGCGGGAGCCTTGAAGACCTGTGGGCCTTCAACGAAGAGGAGGTCGCGAGGGCGATCTTTAAATCGCACATTCCCGTAGTATCGGCCGTGGGGCACGAGATCGATTTCACGATCTCCGACTTTGTCGCCGACCTCAGGGCCCCGACCCCTTCGGCGGCGGCGGAGATGGTCATATCGAAGAGGGCCGAGCTTTTCACAACCCTGGACGGCTGTTCCAGGAGGCTCGCTTCACGCATGGGCAACATCATGCTCAGGGCGGAGTCAAGTGTGGACAGGTTGAGAGATCATTACGTTTTCAAGGAGCCTTCTAATATAATCAACCAGCATTCACAGACGGTGGACGAGATGGAAGGGCGGTTGTCCACGGCGACCGGTCATCTTATCGAGGGCATGGACCGGCGGTTGAAGAACACGGGGGACAGGCTGAGGGTCCTCAATCCGCGATCCGTGCTGGCGAGGGGTTACTCGATCTGCGTCAGGGAAGAAGGCGGCTCTGTTATCACCGATGCCGCAGGCGTTATAATGGGAGAGCGGGTTGTCGCATTGCTTCACAGGGGTTCTTTTACGGCAACCGTTGAAGAGGTGAATCCTCAAACCGGCAAAAAGTGATAAATGAGTTTGTTTATTTGAATTTTGAATTTGGATATTATTTGGTTATTGTAACTTGTATCTTGGTTATTATGGCTATTTGGTTTGGGATTTTGAAATTTAGTTTCTTTTGTCAAAACGAGGTGAGCAAATGAAGTTCGAGGAGGCGCTTTCAAGGCTGGAGAAGATTGTAGCTGAGATGGAGGAGGGGGATCTCTCCCTCGACCAGGCCTTGAAGAAATACGAGGAAGGCATTAAGCTGATGAGGCTCTGCACGAAGGTGCTCGAAGAGGCAAAGAAGAAGATAGAGATTGTGGCGGGGGGCTCTGCCGGCGAGGTGGAGCTGAAGCCGTTCGGGCCCGGCGAAGCCGGGGAGAAGCCCGGCGAGCTTTTCTGATACCGTAAATCGATGATGATATGACGAAGCATCTTGACAGGATAAACAGCCCCTGCGACCTCAAGGCGATGGGCGAGGATAAGCTTCCCGTCCTGGCCGGGGAGATCAGGGAGATGATCATAGATGTGGTCTCCAGGAACGGGGGGCACCTCGCGTCCAGCCTCGGCGTCGTTGAGCTGGCTATATGCCTTCACTACGTCTTCGACGCGCCCGATGACAAGATAGTATGGGACGTCGGCCATCAGGCATACGCCCACAAGATACTGACCGGCAGGAGGAAAAAGTTCGCGACGCTCAGGCAGTCGGGGGGGGTGAGCGGCTTCCCGAGAATCAGCGAGAGTCCGTACGACACGTTCGGTGCGGGCCATGCTTCGACTGCGATCTCCTCGGCCCTGGGAATCGCCGCCGCGAGGGACCTCGGTCACGGCCGGGAGAAGGTAATCGCGATACTCGGAGACGGGTCCCTGACAGGCGGGCTGTCCTTCGAGGGAATGAACAACACCCGCGACCTGGTAAAAAATTTCATCGTCATCCTCAACGACAACGAGATGTCGATATCCAAAAACGTGGGGGCCATGGCCACCTATTTGAATAAGATCATAACCTCGCCGATTTACAATATAGTCAAAAAGGACATCGAGGACATAGTCCAGAGGATTCCGGCCATCGGCCAGAGGATGGTCGGGAGAGCGAGGAGGCTCGAGGAGAGCGTCAAGAGCCTCATCGTTCCCGGAGCGTTCTTCGAGGAGATGGGGTTCAGGTACTTCGGCCCGGTTGACGGGCATAACATACAGGAGCTTCTCCATGTCCTTAGGACGCTGCGCCGGATAGAGCAGCCCGTTTTTCTGCACGTCCTCACGAAGAAGGGGAAGGGGTATCTTCCCGCAGAGCGGCAGCCGGACCATTTTCACGGGGCCAGCCCTTTTGACATAAAGACCGGCAACCTGAAGGACGCCGCGAAGGCCGATACCTACACCGACGTCTTCGGGAGGGCGATGCTCGCACTTGCGGCCGCCGATGAGAGGGTTGTGGCCATCTCGGCCGCCATGCGCCTGGGCACCGGCCTGGACGAGTTCGCGGACCGCTTCGCCGGGCGGTTCTTTGACGTCGGCATAGCGGAGGAGCACGCCGTTACCTTCGCCGCCGGGATGGCCACGCGCGGGATGAGGCCGGTTGTGGCCGTCTACTCCACCTTTCTCCAGAGGGCCTACGACCAGATCGTTCACGATGTCTGTCTTCAGAAGCTTCCCGTTGTATTCGCCGTTGACAGGGCCGGGATAGTCGGAAGGGACGGGGCAACCCACACAGGCGCGTTCGATATCTCGTACCTCAGGCATATCCCCGGCATGGTCGTCATGCAGCCGGCGGACGGCGGCGAGCTCGAGGAGATGCTGGCTTTCGCCCTGGGCCATGACGGGCCGGTCGCGATCCGTTACCCCAGGGCGAAATGCGACCGTATCGAGCGCGCGGGAGCACGGAGCGCCGTCGAGACGGGCCGGTGGGAGAAGGTGATGGATGGAAAGGATGTCGCGATAGTCGCCCTCGGAGCGATGGTCGCGCGTGCGGTGTCCGCCGCCGCCCTGTTGATGAACGAAGGTATTGAGGCGGCCGTTATAAACGCCCGCTTTATCAAGCCGCTGGACACGAAGGCACTCGCGGAGCTGGCTGCTGACTTCGATAAAATGGTCACCGTCGAAGAAAACGCCCTGGCCGGGGGATTCGGCAGCTCCGTCCTGGAGTTCCTGTCCGATAAAGGCGTGAAGGATATGGAGATATCCCGTATGGGGCTCCCGGACAGGTTTATCGAGCACGGGAGCAGGGACGAGGTACTGGAAAGTCTCGGTCTCTCGGTCGAGGGAATAGCCGAGAGCATTAGGGATATCATGGGGATAAAAAACAAATAACGAACCATCTCGGAAGAAAAAGATACAAGATACAATAACCAAACTATCTCGTTTTCTGCAGTATGAAGTGGAATTGCTTATCGAACCCGTTCCATCTCTACTATGTAGATGAAAACTAAAAAAAGACTAGACGTGCTTCTTGCCGAAAGGGGATTCTTCAGGAGCCGCGAGGCGGCCCGGAGGGCCGTAATGGCGGGGGAGGTCCGTGTCCGGGGCGAGCGCGTGACGAAACCCGCTCGGCAGGTGGAGCCCGGCAGCGAGATAAGCGTCGAGGAGAGGAGGAGATACGTCGGCAGGGGAGGCGGGAAGCTCGAGCACGCCATATCCTCCTTCGGGGTTGACCCGGCGGGTAAAGTGGCCGTTGACATCGGCGCCTCGACGGGCGGGTTTACGGACTGCCTTCTGCAGCACGGCGCCGCGTTGGTGTACGCGGTTGACGTGGGGCGCGGGTTGATCGACTTCTCCCTCAGGCGGAACGACAGGGTGAGGCTCATGGAGGGAGTCAACGCCCGCTACCTGAGGAGGGATTCGTTTCCCGGGAAGCCGCTGCTGGCAACCATCGATGTTTCTTTCATATCGCTTGAGAAGATCCTTCCCGCCGTCAGGGATATCCTGGATGAAAAGGGCGAGGTAATCGCCCTGATAAAACCGCAGTTCGAGGCCGGACGGCGGGAGGTGTCGAAAGGCGGCGTCGTCAGGGACCCTGCAGTGAGGGCGTCCGTCGTGGAAAAGATAAAAAAAATCGCGGGCGGGATCGGCTTCGCGGTCAAGGGAGTAGTGGAGTCTCCCCTCAGGGGCCCGGCGGGCAACGTTGAATATCTTATTCACCTGGAAATGCGGGGGCCCGATGAGGATAGATAGCGTCGGCATTATTGTCAACGTGAAGAAGGCGGACGCGGCGGAAGTAGCTGCCCGGCTGGTCGGGCGGATCGAGGCCGCGGGCAAGACGCCGTTGCTTCCGGAGGATACTGCGGCTCTGCTCGGCCGTCCTGAGCTTCAGCGGGATGCGGCGTCAGTCGCGAGGGACTCCGACTTCATCATTGCCCTTGGAGGGGACGGAACGCTCCTGCACGCCGCCCGTCTCATCGGCGATCACGAGAGGCCTATCCTGGGCATAAATATAGGCGGGCTGGGGTTCTTAACGGAAGTCCCGGCCGCGGAGGCGGTCGATGCCCTGGATAGTGTACTGGCGGGAAATTTCAGGATAGAAGAGAGGATGATGCTGGACGTGGAGCTCCTCAGGGACGGGCACTCGTTGTGCGTCCACCGGGCGCTCAACGACGCCGTCATCACGAAAGGAGCACTGGCCAGGGTGCTCAACCTGGAGGTGCGTGTCAACGGGGAATACCTGATCTCGTATGTCTCGGACGGCCTTATCATAGCGACACCGACCGGATCCACGGCGTATTCCCTCTCGGCGGGCGGGCCCATCGTCTCCCCCGGGACCAAATCAATCATCCTGACGCCCATATGTCCCCACACCCTGACAAACAGGCCGATTATCCTTCCCGACAACTCCGCGGTTACCGTAGAGATTCAAAGCGAGTCCGAATACATGATGCTCACGATCGACGGCCAGGTCGGTATCCCCCTCGGTATTGCAGACCGGCTGCGGGTTTCCCGCTCCGAGAAGAGGGCACGCCTCATCATCTGTTCAGGCCTCTCTTACTTCGGCGTCCTCAGGAAAAAACTCGACTGGGGAGGACGGTCGAGATATCGACATGATAAATCGGCGCCTGTATAACCTAGTTCCCTGATAACAGGCAGAAAAAATTAGGGCAAATATTTTGTTGCGAATAGGATATATATTTAGGAAGCTGTTAATTGTGCGCCATGGCCAGGGTTGAGATAAACATCGAGTTGTGCAAGGGATGCGGCCTCTGCATAGAGGCTTGTCCCAAGGGTTGCCTGAAAATCTCTTCCGGCTTTAACCGGATGGGAGAGCACCCGGCTGAATGGGGCTCCGATGAGATGTGCACCGGCTGCGGCCTCTGCGCCGTCGTGTGCCCGGATTGCGCCATAAGTATTTACAAGTAATTTAAATTATTTTTTCTGTAAGAAAAAATATCATGACTGAAAAGAGACTGATGTCCGGAAACGAGGCGATGGCGGAGGCCGCCATACGTGCGGGCTGCCGGTGCTACTTCGGCTATCCGATAACCCCGCAGAACGAGGTGACGGCCTACATGGCAAGGAGGATGCCGGAGGCAGGAGGAGTCTTCATCCAGTCGGAGAGCGAGCTCGCCGCGATAAACATGGTCCTCGGAGCATCGGCCGCGGGCTGCCGTTCCATGACCTCGTCTTCAAGCCCCGGCATCAGCCTCAAGCAGGAGGGAATCAGCTACATCGCAGCCATGGAGCTCCCCGCCGTCATTGCGAACATAATGCGGGGCGGTCCCGGCCTCGGCAATATCGCGCCTTCCCAGTCGGACTACTTTCAAGCCGTAAAAGGTGGAGGCCACGGCGACTACAGGCAGATCGTGCTCGGGCCGTCGACCGTGCAGGAGCTCGTGGACCTGACCGTCTGCTCGTTTGATCTGGCCGACGAGTACAGGATGCCGGTCGTCATCCTCGGAGACGGCCTTCTCGGCCAGATGATGGAGCCTGTTTCCATGCCCGGGATGCGGCACGTCGAAATAAAAGAGGAGGAGTGGGTTCTCTCGGGCTGCAGGGGGCGGGCTCCGAGGCTGCTGAGAAGCCTCATCCTGGATCCTGGCGATCTTGCCGCCCACAACCTGCACCTCCAGGAGAAATACCGGCGCGTGGCGGCGAGGGAGGTGCGCTTCGAATCGGTCTTTACCGACGACGCCGAACTGATAGTAGTCGCCTACGGGACGCCGGCGCGGGTGTGCAGGGCCGCGGTCGCCGCCTGCAGGGAGAAGGGGATTAGGGCCGGCCTGATCAGGCCGATAACGCTCTGGCCTTTTCCCCGCGAAGAGATATCGAGGCTCGCGTCACAGGCAAGCCATATACTCGTAGTGGAGATGAGCCACGGCCAGATGGTCGAGGACGTGCTGCTCTCCGCGGAGTTCCGCGTTCCGGTCAGCTTTTTCGGCAAAGCTGGGGGACTGACGTTCCATATCGACGAGGTGATAAGGAAAATGGAAAAGACCAATCAAAAATCAAAAATCAAAAATCAAAAAGCAAAAAGCAAAAAGCAAAAACACAAATCAAAACCATAAAAATTTCAATTCGGATTTGGTATTTGCTTGCAGGATATCTATAAGGCTGAGATAGAAAATGGAAATAATTTACGAGAGGCCGGAGAGCCTGAAGGACGTTCGCACTCATTACTGCGCCGGCTGCGGCCATGGAGTCGTTCACAGGATCCTCGCGGAGATCGTGGACGAACTCGGCATCAGGGAGAAGACAGTCGTTATCGCTCCGGTCGGGTGCGCGGTCCTTGCCTATGATTATTTTAACTTCGACGTTTGCGAGGCGCCCCACGGAAGGACGCCGGCGGTAGCCACGGGGATGAAGAGAGTTCGGCCGTCCAACGTCATTATCAGCTACCAGGGGGACGGCGACCTCGCCGCCATAGGGATGGCGGAGATCATACACGCCGCGAACAGGGGCGAGCGTATAACGGTCGTGTTCGTCAATAACGGCCTGTATGGAATGACGGGCGGGCAGATGGCGCCCACGACGCTCATCGGGCAGAGGACCGCGACAACACCCATGGGAAGAGATTTCAGGGAATGCGGGCAGCCGATAAAGGTATGCGAACTTCTAAGCCAATTTGAAGGGGTTGTGTACGCTGCGAGATGCGCGATCACCGGACCCGGGAACATTATCAAGGGAAAGAAGATGTTGAAGAAGGCGCTCTCGATTCAGCTTGCCGACCTCGGGTTCTCCATCGTGGAGTTTCTGTCGGCATGCCCGACCCACTGGAAGCTCACACCGCGGGAAGCCGTTCAATACATCGAGGAGAAGATGGTTCCCTGCTTCCCCACCGGCGTGATAAAGGACACAATTAAATAAATTAATGAGCGAAGCGAATTAATTTATGAAGGAAAAACTGATTATATCGGGTTTCGGCGGGCAGGGAAGCCTCCTTGTGGGGAAACTTCTTACCTACGCCGCCATGCTCGACGGACGCTATGTCACCTTTCTGCCGTCGTACGGGGCAGAGGTCAGGGGAGGGACCGCTTATTGCAACGTTATAATCTCGGATGAAGAGATCGCCTCTCCCACGATCTCCATAGCCGACACGCTGATAGCAATGAACCTTCCATCAGTTGTTCGCTTCGAGCCGGCCGTTGTTCAAGAAGGACTCATCTTCATCAACAGTTCCCTCATCGAGTACGAGCCGGACAGGAAGGACGTCCGGACAGTCCGGATTCCCGCGACGGAGATTGCCGATGGCCTTGGAAACATCAAGGTCGCCAACATGGTAATGGTCGGGGCCTACCTCGCGAAAAAACAGATCCTCTCCAGGGAGCGGGTGCACGAAGCGCTCGGCCATCTGCTCCCCGAGCACAGGAGATCGCTCTACGAGGTCAACTGCGGGGCCATCAAGGAAGGCTATAAACTAACGAATAACCAAACACCAAGAAACAAGATGCAAGATACAAGATACGAGGGACAAGATACAAGAAACAAGATACAAACAATAACCAATGACCAATAATCAATCACCAAACAAACACAGGTTCGACCTTGAAGAAAGGACCACCGAGTTTGCGCGTAGAGTTATCCGCATGTGCAAGAGTCTGCCAAGGAACCCGATCAACGATCGATTGGTGGGACAGGTTACAGGCTCTTCTGGATCGATCGGAGCTAACTATCGTGAAGCAAACGATGCGCTGGGCAAGAAGGATTTCATCAGCAGGCTGAAAATAGCCCGGCGGGAGGCCAAAGAAACCGGGCACTGGCTTATTTTGCTTAATGAAGCCAACCCTGGTAAAGAGAAAGAATTCCGAGTACTTGTAGACGAGTCGGACGAATTCAGGAAAATATTATCCGCTATATTGCAGAAAACGGGATAGTTTGGTTATTGAGGTTTTGAATTTGAATATTGTTTGGTTATTGTTTCTTGTCCCTTGTATCTTGCATCTTGTATCTTGGTCATTGCTTTTCATTAGCGAGCCATTCGGTTTTAAGGAACTCCTGGCTGCTTAATAAGGCGAAACCATGATGGTTGAGAAAAAGGTTCGGGTTCGTTTCGCGCCGTCGCCGACGGGGCATCTTCACCTCGGCGGGGCGAGAACGGCGCTCTTCAACTGGCTCTTTGCCAGGTGCACTGGCGGGACGTTTATCCTCAGGATAGAGGACACCGATCGCGCCCGCTCGACGCCCGAAGCCATCTCGGCGATCATAGACGGGTTGAAGTGGCTCGGCCTCGACTGGGACGAGGGCCCTGTATATCAATCCGGCAGGCGGGAGAGGCACGCGAAGGCGGCCGAAGAGCTTATCTCCATGGGAAGGGCGTATCGGGCCGAAGGAAAGCTGGGTCCACAGCAGGCGGTCATTTTCAGAGTCCCCGATGAGAAGGTCGCCTTTGACGACATGGTGTACGGCAGGATCGAGTTCGATGCCGGGCTCCTGGACGACCTTGTCCTCATGAAGTCGGACGGGTCGCCGGCCTACAATTTCGCATGCGTCATCGACGACGCCGACATGGGGATAAGCCACGTTATCCGGGGAGAGGATCACATATCGAACACGCCGAAGCAGCTCGTCCTCTATCGTGCTCTCGGACTTGAGCCTCCCCGGCTGGCCCACGTTCCGCTCATCCTGGGCCCCGACGGTTCGCGGTTGAGCAAGCGGCACGGCGCGACCTCTCTCTCCCAGTACAGGAGCGAGGGCCTCCTGCCGGACGCCCTGAGGAACTACCTGGCGCTGCTCGGGTGGTCATCCGGGGACGACCAGGAGCTCTTTTCAAAGGAGGAACTGGTCGAGCGGTTCAGCATAGAAGGTATAAGCAAGAAGAGCGCGATCTTCGACCCCGAAAAACTGGGATGGATGAACAGTTGCTACATCCGGAGCACATCCGACGAGGAACTGCTCGAGGAAGCCCTTCCCTTCCTGGAAAGGGCGGGGTTCCACGGCATAGCCTCGAAGAAGGGTACTCTGCTGGCGGCGATCGGCCTCATCAAGGAGCGGGTGCGGTCACTGGTCGAGGTGCCCGGCGCGATCGATTTCTTTATATCGGAAGAACTCTCCTTCGATGGGGAAGCGGTCCGGAAGCATCTCTCCAGCCCCGGGAGCCTTGATATAATTCAGCGGCTGGCAGGGATGCTGCAGGGCCTGGAGTCATGGGATGCGGGTTCTATCGAGAGCAGCGTCAGGACGCTTGCGTCGGAGATGGGCGTGAAAGCCGCCGCAGTCATTCACCCGACACGCGTGGCGGTGACCGGGCGAAAAATCGGCCCCGGCCTTTTCGATCTGATGGAGGTACTGGGGAGGGAGAAAACCGTATTGCGCCTGAAAGAGGCCACGGATAAATTCGGGGAGGTTTGAGATGACGGCTTTCGGGATTGTCAAGCTTGCCAAGATGGTTCTCTGGGTGGTGGGGGGAGCCGTGGCCGGCTTGATAGTCGCCTGGGTGACGGGGATGGTAAAAGACAAAGAGATGCCGATCTTAATCGGCGCTGTAATCGGGCTCCTTGTGGGCTTGTTCCTGGAGACATTCTCCGAGGAGTGACCGTATGGCCCTTAACCTTGCGAACAGGATTTCCCTCCTCAGGCTCGCCCTCGTGCCGATCTTCGTTGCCTCACTCCTCAAGTACACGCAGGCGGGCGAAGAGATATATCGAGCCCTCGCGCTCGCCATTTTCCTCCTGGCGGTTGTATCGGACTTCATCGATGGCTACGTGGCGCGCGTTAAGAACCAGAAGACGATTCTTGGGACGTTCCTCGATCCCCTGGGGGACAAGTTCCTGCTCAACTCGGCCATCATCATACTCAGCCTTTCCACCTCCGGTCTCCAACGTCTCCCCATCTGGTTGACGGTTGCCGTGATCAGCAGGGACGCTGTAATAGTCGTAGGCTTTCTCCTGGTTCACCTTATCCATGGACATATTGAAATAATACCGTCCAATATAGGGAAGGCGGCGGCGGTCAGCCAGATGGTGCTGGTCATCTGGGTCTTATGCGGCGTGCCTGCACCATATATCATGTGGAAAATTACAGGCTTTCTCACAATCGTCTCGGGCCTCAGCTACGCCTACCGCGGCGCGAAGCTGTTCGGAGAGAACGCCTCTTGAGAGAAAACATCGTCGCCATCGTCGGCAGGCCCAACGTCGGAAAGTCCGCCCTGTTCAACAGGATAGCCGGCAGGAGAATAGCCATAGTGGCCGAGGAGGAGGGCGTGACCCGGGACAGGATATACGCAGGTTGTTCCTGGGGAGGCAGGTTTTTCAACCTGGTGGATACGGGCGGCCTGGAGCTCGGCGGACATCAGGAACGGACGAAGGTACGGTGCCAGGTGGAGGTGGCGATATCGGAGGCATCTTCGATCGTGATGGTCACCGACGTCACCAGCGGTGTGACAACGCTGGACGAGGAGGTCGCGGGCCTGCTCAGGAAATCCTTCAAGCCGGTGGTCGTCGCTGTAAATAAGTGCGACAACGAGACACTGAGCCACGATGCCTCCTCTTTCTTCGCGCTCGGCTTTTCCTCCGCCCATCCCGTGAGCGCCATTCACGGTCTCGGCGTGGGCGACCTCCTCGATGACGTTGTCTCCCATCTCGAGGAGAAGGAGGAGACAGACGTGGAGGAACCCCTGCGGATCGCCGTTATCGGCAGACCCAACGTCGGAAAGTCCACGTTCATCAACGTCCTCCTGGGCGAGGAGAGGGTCATTGTGGACGAGGTTCCGGGAACGACACGGGACTCCGTCGATACCCCATTCTCCATGGAGGGGCGGAAATACCTGCTGATCGACACGGCCGGCATACGGCATGAGCGGAAGATAAGCGGGGCGGTGGAGCGATACAGCCTTATCAGGAGCAGAAGGTCGATCGGCGCGTGTGACGTGGCGCTGGTCATGGTCGATGCCCGGACGCCG
Source organism: Candidatus Tritonobacter lacicola (assembly GCA_030765135.1). Taxonomy (GTDB): domain Bacteria; phylum Auribacterota; class Tritonobacteria; order Tritonobacterales; family Tritonobacteraceae; genus Tritonobacter; species Tritonobacter lacicola. Next base: position 36,645 of record JAVCDC010000093.1, read on the forward strand.
CTGACGACGGAGGAGATGCGCATCCTCAGCCTCGTGGTCAAGAGCGGCAGGGGCCTTGTCATTGCCGCGAACAAGTGGGACCTCGTCGAGGACGCCGCACCGGCTGCGTTCATCAAGCGGATGATGGAGGAAGCCCCTTTCGCCGCCTTCGCGCCCGCCGTCACCATCTCCGCTCTGAAAGGCTGGAATGTCGAGGAAGCGATCTCTCTCGCGGACAGGGTCAGGGTCAACATGGAGCGAAGGATATCCACCGGATTGCTCAACAGGTTCGTGCGGGGATGGGTGGAGACACATCCCCCCCCGCTGAAACGGGGGAAACGGCCGAAGATATATTTCGCGGTTCAGGTCAAGGTCTCCCCGCCGCTCTTCGTCCTCTTCGTGAACGATCCCCGGCGCTTCTCCGGAAGCTACGAGTCCTTCATACTCAACAACATACGGCGGGCCTTCGACTACGAGGGGGTACCCCTGGGCTTGAAATTAAGGAAGCACCGCTGAGATGAATGCCGCAGCGTATACTCCCATCGTTGTGATGGCGTACCTCATCGGCTCGGTCCCGACCGCGTTCATCATCGCCAGGCTGGCGGGGGGCATAGATATCAGGAAGCACGGGAGCGGCAATGCGGGGGCGACGAATGTCTTCAGGACCGTCGGCAAGGCCGCCGGCACGGCGTGCTTCCTCTGCGACGCGGGGAAAGGGCTTGCGGCGGTAATTCTCGCCGGCGCGCTTTTTCCCGCGACCGGCCTTCCGGGTGAGCTCCTGGCCTTTGCGGCTGTAGTGGCCGGGCACAACTGGCCCGTCTTCCTCGGGTTCCGGGGCGGAAAAGGAATGGCGACGATGATAGGCGGGTTTCTCGGCATCGCGCCGTGGGTCGTCCTCTCCTGCATCCTCCTCTGGCTCCTCGTCGTCACACTGAGCAGGTATGTCTCTCTCGGGTCGATCGCCGCAGCCGCCGCTATCCCCCTGTTTCTGTGGCTTTACGGGCACGGTGCCGTCCTCATTGTCTTCGGTGCCCTCCTGGGGATCCTGGCAGTTATCCGCCACCGTTCCAACATAAAGCGCCTCCTGTCAGGAACCGAGAACAAAATCGGCCAAAAAATAATAGCAAAGAAACAAGATACAAGAAACAATAACCAAACAATACCCAATGACCAATAATCAATCACCAAACAAACACAGGTTCGACCTTGAAGAAAGGACCACCGAGTTTGCACGTAAAGTTATCCGCCTGTGCAAGAGTCTGCCAAGGAACCCGATAAACGATCGATTGGTAGGGCAGATTACCGGCTCATCCGGATCGATCGGAGCTAACTATCGTGAGGCGAACGATGCGCTGGGCAAAAAAGATTTCATAAATAGGCTAAAAATAGCCCGGCGGGAGGCCAAAGAAACCGGCCACTGGCTTATTCTTTTGAATGAGGCAAATCCAGGAAATGAAAGAGAATTCCAATGCCTTGTAGGAGAAGCTGACGAATATAAGAAAATTTTATCTTCCATAATCAGTAAATCGATGTAGTTTGATTATTTTAATTTGGAGTTTGAATATTGTTTGGTTATTGTTTCTTGTATCTTGGTGATTGTCGCAATCGGGCAGTTGATTCGGGTTGCCGAATTCGGCCCGCACGGACCGGGGTATTGTTATGAAAATTGGTGTAATTGGTGATGGGGGATGGGGGACGGCGCTGGCCATCCTCCTGAGCGGCAACGGCCACGATGTCACGTTGTGGTCCGCTTTCCCCGATTACGTAAAACTGCTTCGTGAAAAAAGGGAGAACGTCAAGTTCCTTCCCGGAGTGCCCATCCCGGACGCCATCGAGATCGTGTCGAAGTTGGATGTAGTCCTCGGGGGCGCCGGGCTCGTCGTCACAGCGGTACCCTCCCCGTATATGAGGGAGGCCCTGAGGGCGGTGAGGAAGTCGCCTTTCTCAGCCAGGCTGAACGAACGGGATGTAATGGTGGTCAACGTCTCGAAGGGCCTGGAGGCCGGAAGTCTCAAGAGGCTGTCGGAGGTCCTCGTGGAGGAGCTCGGAGATATACGTCTTGCGGTTCTCTCCGGCCCGAGCCACGCCGAGGAGGTCGCCCGGAGGATCCCCACGACCGTCGTCGTTGCATCCGGAGATGATGAGACGGCGCGGAAAGTACAGGAAATATTCATGACGGACCGATTCCGCGTCTACACCAACACGGACGTTCTCGGCGTGGAGCTTGCCGGTGCTTTGAAGAACGTGATAGCAGTCGCCGCGGGAATGTCCGACGGCCTGGGATTCGGCGACAACACGAAGGCCGCTCTCGTCACGAGGGGGATAGCGGAGATCGAGCGCCTGGGTGTGGCGATGGGGGCCAGGCCCACGACGTTCTCGGGCCTGGCGGGACTCGGAGACCTCGTTACGACCTGTATCAGCGGGTACGGCAGGAACCGGAGACTGGGGATGACGATCGCGCGCGGCGTGCCGGTGGAAGAAGCCCTGGCCGAAACTCCCATGGTCGCCGAAGGTTATTACACGGTCGGAGCGGCGCGCGCACTCGCTGAAAAACACGGCATAGAGATGCCGATAACCGAGAAGGTCCATGCCGTTCTCTACGAGGGCAAGGATCCCGCCGCGGCCGTGAAGGAACTCATGGAGAGAACTCCCAGGTCGGAGGTGGAGCATGAATAAATTAATGAGCGGAGCGAATTAATTTATGGAAAAGCTCTACTACAGCATAGGCGAGGTGAAGGAGATAACCGGCATCGCCTCCCATGTCCTTCGGTACTGGGAGAGCGAGTTCAAACTCCTGCGGCCCCGGAAGGACAGGTCCGGGCGGCGCATGTACCAGAAAAAAGACCTCGAAAAGATCGATAAGATCAAGGACCTCCTTTACCGCCGGCGGTTTTCCATCGCCGGTGCCAAAAAGCATCTCCAGTCGGAGACGGAGGGGGATATCTCCAACCGCGACCTCTTCTCCCGCATCAAAACCGAACTCCTCACCATCAAGTCCGATCTCGAAAAGGACTGATTCCTCTATATTCCGGATATAAGTTCCCCGCCCCTTTTTTTATCTCCTTGTTAGTTGGATGTGCTTGACTTACTCGTCTTGTTCGTACCCAACGAAGTTGAATCCTCCCCTCAAACATAATCCGCCAATGCTTAAATAGAATAATGCACTTGCTTGCCAACTAGACTAATTGATCGCAATCAAGATGCAGCGAAGATAATTCCAAATTATATGATAATTATATATTATACATAACCTCTTATTTTTGTTAGATAATAAACAATAGAATACAGCATTATTCTAGAGAGAGAGGAGCACCTTATCGTCGGGAAATAAGGATTTAAGCAGGCAAGAGCCCTGTATGGTAAAAACACTCTCGGTGCTCGGCTCCCGCGATATTTTCAAGAATAATTATTGACAATATAATCGGCGGCGGCTATGTTGCTTACTGTGCACCTTATTTATGCATCTGCATAATGACGGATCGAGAGCATTGTTGCAATGTCACAGATCGGAATTGATCGCCGGGTTGCTGAACTGTTGAATGCAGAATTCAACAGCATTTGCCCGCCCGGTTTTTTTCTACAGGAGGTTTTAAATGAATAAGCCGCCGGTTCTTATACCTTTTCTGGTAGTTCTGTTATTTTCATTTAATCTGTCTCAGTCCTATTCTCAATCCCCCACGAATTCACCAATTCCTACGGTAACAGCAACATATACCCCGACGCCCACTGCCTCGGACCTCGTGGCCCAGTGGCACCTTGACGAGATCTCGGGCGGTATAGCCTATGACAGTTCGGGCAACGGGCATAACGGGACCCTCATCAATGAACCCGACTGGGGAGCGGACGGTGTATTGGGAACCGCGCTTTCATTCGACGGGAGCAATCAATATGTACAGGTTCTCGATACCGGTGCGGACTTTGATTTTGACAGTGCGTTCACCCTTTCGCTGTGGGCGAAGGCGACCTCGCTCAATCCTGGAAGTGAGTGGGGCGACCGGAATGCGCTGATGGGTAAATGGGAGGAATCTGATGGTGATGAATGGCCCGCCTGGAATCTATTCGTGAAGGGAGGGTTGAAAGGTAACAATAAGATACGGTTCACCTACGGCGAGGATGAGGGAGCGGTAGAGAGCACTGAGCCCATGGAGGTCGGTCAGTGGTACCACATTATGGTGACGTGGGGCGGAGACGGAACCAGGGTCAAGCTATATGTCAACGGTGTATTGGAGAATTACTCTGATCCATTCACTTCTGCCTATCACGACTCGCCCTATCCGGTATATATAGGCTGTGCCGCTCATGATGGAACCACCAACTGGCACTTCGACGGCATCATTGACGAGGTTGAGGTACTTAATCGTGAGTTGAGCGTTAAGGAGGTTATGGATAAGTACAAACTTCTCGCGGCGCGATGGCGTTTTGACGAAGGAACAGGCTGCGTTGCTTCAGACAGCTTTGGACACGGCAATAACGGCACCCTTGAACCTGTGTGTCCCGATAACTGTCCGGAGTGGACAGAAGAGGATACGGTCAGTGGAACAGCTCTTAAATTTGATGGTCAAGATGATTACGTGAGTGTTCCTGACGATGATGCGGATTTTGATTTTGACAGTGCGTTCACCCTCTCACTATGGGCTAAGGCCGACTCGCTTAATCCCGGAAGTGATTGGGGCGACCGGAATGCGCTGATGGGGAAGTGGGAGGATTCAGGCCAACATGATGAGTGGCCCGCCTGGAATCTATTCGCGAAGGGAGGGTTGAAAGGTAACGATAAGATACGGTTCACCTACGGCGAGGATGAGGGAGCGGTAGAGAGCACTGAGCCCATGGAGGCCGGTCCTGAAGCGCCGTGGTATCACATCGCTGTGACCTGGGGTGGAGATGGGACCCCGGTCACGCTGTACATCAACGCGGTATGGCAGGATGAATCCGCGCCATTTACAACCCCCTATCACGACTCGCCCTATCCGGTATATATAGGCTGTGCCGCTCATGATGGAACCACCAACTGGCACTTCGACGGCATCATTGATGAAGTCGAGATATTTAGCCGTGAGTTAAACGAGAATGAAATCAAGTGGAAATACTGGCTTCATCACAACGAAAGCGTTGTTATGCCAGCCGGTAATGGTGCCCAGATTCATAACATAACCATGCAAGGGATGATGAAGGGTGATATTGGTGTTGAGGATTTCGTTAATTCTTTAGCTATGAGAGAAATCAAACATATATTTTTAACAACGGAAGAATGGTCGTATTTTGAGGATGTTATTGATGTAAAAGCTCGATGGCCTCTTGACGAAGGAACAGACTGCACGGCCCACAACACCTCCGGTAACGGGAACCACGGAACGCTTATGCCCGACTGTTCCACCACCAACTGTCCGGAGTGGACAGAAGAGGATACGGTCAGTGGAGCAGCTCTTAAATTTGATGGTCAAGATGATTACGTGAGTGTTCCTGACGATGATGCGGATTTTGATTTTGACAGTGCGTTCACCCTCTCACTGTGGGCGAAGGCCAATTCACTCGGCGACGTCGGTTGGGGAACTGCTTCCGCCCTCATGGGCAAGGGGAGGGGTGATTCCGAATGGCCAAACTGGAATCTCTTCGCGGTGCACCCATGGAATGAGGGGATCGAATTTACGTTCGATGAAGAATACGGGATGGCAAGAAGCAATGAGCCGATGGAAGTCGGCCAGTGGTACCACATTGCGGTGACGTGGGGTGGCTACGGAGAAAAAGTAAAGATGTATGTCAACGGTGCACTACAGGTCTATTCTGACGTGTACCCGGATGCTTGGCACAACTACCAGGTATACAGTGGCTCCACCGACCCGGTGTACATCGGCTGTGCCGCTCATAATGGAACCACCGATTGGCACTTCGATGGCATCATTGACGATGTAAGGATATACGACCGGGAGCTAACGCGTGGCGAAGTCGCCCAAATATTTTACTACTACTATGATTACAATAATTACCTATTTAGAGATATTATCCGCCTGGCCCATCAGGTTTACCCGACGCCTACACCTCGCATGCAGGTGCACGCCATAGTTAATAATAATTATTATGGATCAGAGGGTGTGGCCTTCAATCAGGATCTAATTGATGAAGCTGTTCAGTACAATGAGTCATGCACTGACCCGCTCGAGAAATTGGATGGAATCACGGTGGTATATGAATTTGCAGATATCCCAAGGAATCAGGACACTCTGGACCAGATGCTTAACCTTTACCAAAATCTTTTAGTTCCGCCTGACATTATTTTTACAGCCCATAGCTGGATATTCCATCATTGGATCCCGGATTTATGCAGGTTCGAAGAGCTCATAAACGAGACGCACGTCGACGCGATAATGCCCATGATGTATGAGCTCTTGTATGGCGTAGACTGTTGCCATCACCAGTACGAGGATGGAGAGCCATTTTTAGTCAGTTATAGTGACTACACGAGGGATTTAATTTCCCGGGGGATGGAATGTATGGGGCCGGGTGGGTACTACATCAACCATGGTTCTAGCTGGGATGACTTTTATGTAGTAGATAAAACCTCCGGGAAGGTTGTTCCTAATAGTGGGGAACATAAAAAACTATATGCCATGATGGACGCGATTACGCCTGAGAAGGGGAGTGCTTTTTACATGGATGAGGAGCATCCTGAAGAGGATATCTACGGCATCACCGCCCTGCTTGATCAGGTTAAAGAACTGCAGTGGGTGCGGCATTACAATGAAGCAGGCATTTCAATCTACCGCTTTGATTATAATGAGACTGGATATCTTAATCATTGGATAGATATCTGGGAGACAACAGCGGTCGGGTGGAGGCGTCAGGTAGAAGCTGCAACCGAGGGGGCGATTGATGCAGGTTTAGAGGATGCGTTTGTAGGAGGAATTGCCTGCATGTACGAGTCGACTTTCGATGGTGTGAGCGGGCGTGATGAGGGGTTTTTGGAAGATGACGGGGTGTATCCAGAGCCGCATGTGCAGATCGAGGAGCTGTCGTTCGAAGGCGGCATCGCGACTATTTGTGTGACATTGAGCAATGATAGTTTGACAGAGACCATGGTTCTGGGAGACGACCGCTCGAGCGGGGTTTTCTTAAAGTTAGGAGAAGGTGAGTCATTCAGTTCAGTCGAGCATGGTGATTTCCACAGCGTTCAGGCATACGATGCTTCCGGGAACACTATGGGGGATCCTGTCCGCGCAGGCACTCCTATCCCAACAGGGGCTAAAATTATAGAGCTGAGACAAGCGTTCTTCTTGACAGATCAAAGCTCAGCTTCCAGTGATAATATTTATATTTCGGTTCCGACATCTGCACCATTTGATCTGCGCTACCGGTCCTGGATGACCGATAAGGATAGTACGTATGAGGCTATCAGGACTCCCACTCCCGACATTCACTCTCTAAAAATTGGCGATTTAAGGGATGTCAACCTCACGTCCATAGGATGGCCCCCAAGCGAGGGAACTATAAGTTGGGAGTTTTGGGTCGGTGAAGAGGAGTACTTGTTGGGAACCTTCACTCTGGCCGAGGCGACGCCAGCGTATATTCCCGGTTCAACGGGAACCCCCGCCCCGCTGAAGGTCAGGATCTTGCCGGTGCCTCCGGCATCTGTCCCGGAGGATTTCGGACTTGCTCTAACCTGCCCCGATGATAGCGTTATCAATCTCCATTTCCCTGAGGTGGAATCTGGGACCGTAAGAGAACTCTACGCTGTCGTTGATGGTTCGACATACGACGATCCAACGCTCACACAGGTGGCTCAACAGGCATGGGCCCCTCATTACATTGCGCGCGATCCTAGCCCTAATCCCGATTATTTCCCCTATAACGATCCAAATATGTTCCTGAACTATGAGACCCACGTGCTTACCATAGGTGGACCCACTCCGACACCCACCATGGTGCCGACCTCCTCGCCCACTCCCACCTCGCCAGGGGGTCCGCCTTCGCCCCCGACGTCCACACCGACACCGCTCCCTACAGCAACGCCCACACCAACCGTGGAATCCACAGTAACGCCTACACCGACGACTGTTCCTCCGCCGCCCGGAATGAGGGTTAACTTCCAGGGCGAAATCGCTGAAATACCAGAGGGTTACTCCGTAGATGACGGCGCTCCCTACGGTTCACGTAGCAACTACGGCTGGCGATAATAGGCTCTATGAAATTGCTGCGGTGAGGACCTCTCCAACCGCGGCCTCTTCTCCCGCATTAAAACCGAGCTCTTGTCCATAAGGGATTGCCTGGAGAGGGATTAACCGGCCCGCTTTTTAGCGTTACTCGTCCCTTAGCCTGGGGAGGTAGAGGGTCGTGCCCACCTTCAGGGCCTTGGGATTTGAGAGGTTGTTCTCCTTGGCGACGCGGTCGGCTAGATTGGCGTTGCCGAGCTGCCTCTTGCAAATCTTCCACAGGTTGTCGCCCTTCTTGACGGTATATTCGAAGTGGGTCTCCTGTGACAGGTCGGGGGCGGCCGGTTCGGCCACGGCTGCCTGCCGGGTCTCTTCACCTCCGGCGGGTGGGGATATCTCCTCCATTTCCATAACGGGCTCTTCCGCGACCGTGATGAAGTCTATTCCTCCCGCGAGCCGGCTCAGCGTGCGCTTCTGCCTGAAGATAACGACCAGGGAGATGCATAGCCATATTGCCAGTATCGCCGAAACGGCCGTTATCCACATGTTCATTGTGCCGAGCCGGCTGTATTTCTCTTTGGCCCTCCGGAAGGTCCTCTCGGCCCGCTCGAGCTCTTTCTGCGCGGACGAAAGACGGGCCTGCAGCTCATCATCCTCCTTCGATTCGCCCCGTCCTTCACCGGCACCGGCCCTTGCCGTGTCGAGCTCTTCCTCCAACCCGGCGATCTCTTTCATCGCTTCATCTAGCCGCTCGCTCCCGGCGGTTTCGGCGGAGTCCGCCATTTCTTGCCGGAGCTCATCGATTTTCCGCGCGGCTTCATCGCGAGTTTTAGACAGCTCTTCCTCCAGCCCGGCGATTTCTTTCATCGCTTCATCCAACTGCTTGTCCCCGTCGGTTCCGGCGGAGTCCGCCATTTCTTGCCGGAGCTCATCGATTTTCCGCGCGGCTTCATCGCGGGTTTTAGACAGCTCCTCCTCCAGCCTGCCGATTTCACCCAGTGCCTCCTCCAGTTTCCCCGTCAGCTCCCCGGGCGGCGTCCCCTCACCGGCGGCGCTCTCCGCGCCTCCCTTTGATTCAGCCTTTTGCTTGAGCGCCTCGATCTCCTCTTCCTTCTCTACAAGGAGCATCCTTAGCTGATGGACGGACTGGGACAGGTCCTCGTTACTGTTTCTCATTTGATCGCGCATTCTCCTTATAGTATATAGTTACATTTTTCTGTCTTCGTGCCTTGGCGGCACAATTAATTATAGACGAGTAAATTCCGCGAAAGGGTAACACACTTCACCTTCACGAGCAAGAAATGTTAAACCGGGTTTAAACAGTGGCCGCGCGGAACGGCGTTTCAAAACCGTATTATATTGTAATCACGCCGTAGGCCGTGCTAACATTCTGCCTCATTTTCACCGGGGAATTACTGTAGATGCGCCCGTCTCTAAAAGTGTGCCTTTTTTTTGTTGTCTGCGCCGCCTCGGCATCGGCCCTCATTTACCCGTCCAATCAGGCCCTCTGCCAGTGGTTCGATGATTTCGTGGACCCGACAAAGGACACGCCTGAGCTCAGCAAGGAGGCGCAGGAGACTGAGGGCATGCTCATCGTCCCCCAGCCCACACCTTCACCGGAGGAAGAGCCGGAGGCTGAAGAGGGCATAGTGACGGACGCCGAGAAAGTGGAGTACCTCCGGGAGCAGAACATCATCGTGGCTGAGGGAAACGCCATAATCCGTTACAAGGGCATGAATCTCCTGGCGGACAGGATAACCGTTTATCTCGATACCAATGACGCTTTCGCGGAGGGGAACGTCAAGCTCTTTCGCGAAGACCAGTACCTTGTCTGCGATACCCTCCAGTATAACTTCAAGACCGGGGAGGGGTACCTGACAAACGCCCTGGGGTGGGTCCCTCCCTGGTACTTGAAGGGGGATGTCATACGCAGGATATCCGAGAAGGAGTACCAGATCGATAACGGATATATGACCACCTGCTACTACGAAAAACCCCATTACAAGTTCAAGGCCAAGAAGATAATCGTCTACCCGGAGGACTCCGTGGTGGCGAAAAACGTCGTCTTCGAGGTCGGCGGAGTCCCGCTCATGTGGTCCCCCTACGCCAAGTACTCTCTCGTAGACAGGGAGACCCCCGTCAACATCGTCCCGGGATACAGCAGCGACTTCGGCTTGTACCTGCTGACTGCTTTCGACCTCTACAAGACTGAGAACATAAAGACCACCGCCCATTTTGATCTGCGCTCCAAGAATGGCGTCGGCATCGGCCTGGACGTTTCCTATAACCTCCCCTCGGCGAATGCCATCGGCAAGATAAAAAGCTACTACACGACGGACCGGGACTTCGAGGCTATCCAGTCGACGTCCGACGCGGACAGCAAGGACCGTTACCGCATCTCGATGGAGCACTACCAGCAGATAGCCCCCGACACGAGGGCTGTTATGAAGGTCAATTACCTGAGCGATCCCGACGTTATAGACGATTTCTTCCGGGACGAGTTCGTTGACGACATCCAGCCGGAGACCTACCTCAACATCACGAAGGCCACCGACAGGTACCAGGTGACCCTCAGGGTGGAGCCGCGCATAAACGATTTCTACACCGTCGTCGAGAGGATGCCCGATCTGGGTCTCGAGGTTCGGAACCAGAGGCTGGGTGACAGCCCGATCTTCTACGAGTCCGAGTCGAGCATAGCCAACCTCTCGTTCAAGCACGGCGACCTGCGGGACGACGAGGGCAGCTTCACCGAGTACAGGCAGGAGTGGGCAACCGGGTTCGGGGCGATCGGGGAGGAAAAAGCGAAGGACTACGACTCCTTCCGCATGGACACCGTCCACCAGTTCTCCTATCCCCATAAATACTTCGGGTGGCTCAACATCAACCCCTTCTTCGGCTTCCGCCAGACATTCTACACGAACATCCCCGGCCCGACGGACTACCTGGGCGACTACCACGACAACGACGGGGACGGCCGCGTGGACGAGGAGGCCCTGAACTGGATCGATGACGACGGGGACCTGCTCGTCGACGAGGACCTGGGGGGAGAGCATACCTTCGGGGAGGAGCACAACAAGTGGCGCGGCTACTATGTCATAGGCGCCGAGGGGCAGACCAAGCTCTCCCGTATCTACAAGGTTTACAACAAGCCGCTCGGCATAAACAGGCTGAGGCACGTGATCGAGCCGAAGGTGAAGTACACCTACCTGCGCGAGCCGACGCACCCCTCGAAGAACATCTACCAGTTCGACGAGATCGACTACTTCAACGAGGCGAACTTCTTCACGTTCAGCCTTCGCAACTCTTTCCAGACCCAGAGGGAGGGCGAGGTCGTTGACCTGCTCGACCTGAGGATGGAGATCGAGTTCTTCCCGAAAAGCAAGTCGCAGCTCGAGGAGAACCACTTTCTCGACCCGCACATGAGCGAGGCCGAGGACTTCAAGAGGGCCCTCTCCGATCTCTATATCGACATGGAGTTCCGCCCCTTCCCCTGGCTGAACATGGACGTCGAAGCGTACTGGGATTTCTACGACCAGGAGCTCGACGAGTGCAACATAGATTTCTTCAGCTACCGGGGTGATAAGTGGGCCCTTGCACTCGGCTATCGCTACCTGAGGGAAGACAGCAACCTGCTGACTTCCGAGATCACGTACAGGTTCAACGACGTCTGGGCCGTCAGGAACTACACGAGGTACGAGTCGGAAACGGGCAAACTGGAGCAGATCAACCTCTCGCTTTCGAGGGACCTGCACGGATGGGAATCCGCCCTTACCTTCGGCTACCGGGGTCTCAGGGATAACGATATTTCCCTATACTTCGTCTTAAGCCTTGACGACTATCCGTTCTCACCTATAATACTGGGAAATTAAATTTACAAGGAGGAGTTACAGCGTTATGAAAATATGCATCATCGGCACCGGGTACGTCGGCCTGGTAACGGGACCGTGCCTGGCGGAGCTGGGCAATGTCATCACATGCGTGGACAACAACGAGGATAAGATCAAGCAACTCAAGGAGGGTGTCATCCCGATTTACGAGCCGGGACTGGATGAGATCATCCACAGGAACGTTGAGCAGGGGAGAATATCCTTCACTACATCGATAGAGGAAGGTGTTAAAAAGTCCGACATAATATTCATCGCCGTCAGCACGCCCCCGAAGCCCAACGGCCAGGCGGACCTGAGCTCGGTGGCCAACGTCGCCCAGCAGGTCGCCTACAGCATGGACAGCTATAAGGTGATCGTGGATAAGAGCACCGTCCCCGTAAAGACGGGCGAGAAGGTCGCCGAGACGATCAAGCGTTATAACAAGCACAATATCGATTTCGACGTCGTATCCAACCCCGAGTTCCTGAGGGAGGGATCTGCCGTTATGGATTTCATGCACCCCGACAGGATAGTGATCGGGGTGACCAGCCAGCGCGCAGCCAAAATAATGACCGAGCTGTACGAGCCGCTGGGCGCCCAGATCATGATCACCAACATAAAGAGCGCGGAGATTATAAAACACGCCTCAAACTCCTTTCTCGCCATGAAAATCTCCTTCGCCAACGAGCTGGCCAGTGTATGCGAGCTCGCCGGAGCCGATATAGAGGAGGTAGTAGCCGGGATGGGGAGCGACAGCCGGATCGGCAGGGCCTTCCTCAACGCGGGAATCGGCTACGGAGGTTCGTGTTTCCCGAAAGACGTCTCGGCATTTATCCGGATCGCCGAGGACCTCGGCCATGATTTCCATATACTGAAGGAAGTCGAGAGGATCAACCGGGAGCAGAGAGAGCGCTTCATCAAGAAAATCGAGGACACGCTCTGGGTCGTTAAAGATAAGCAGATCGGAATCCTCGGCCTGGCGTTCAAGCCCAACACGGATGACATGAGAAGCGCGCCATCAATCGACATCATCAACCACCTCCAGGCGGAGGGGGCCAGCATAAGGGCCTACGACCCGGAGGCTATGAAGGTTGCGGAGAAGCTCCTCGAGGACGTCATGTTCTGCAAGGACCCCTACGAGGTGGCCGACGGGAGCGACGCCCTGGTCATATGCACCGAGTGGGATGAGTTCAAGAACATCGATCTTGAAAGAATACGCAAGCTTCTTACTCACCCCATAATAATCGACGGGCGGAATATCTTCGTCCCCGGCGACATGGACAGGAACGGCTTCCTCTACAAGAGCATAGGGAGATGAGTCGCATGGCGACCCCGCTGGAGAAGCGTATCTCCGAAAGGGATTTTCCGATCGCCGTTATAGGCCTGGGGTACGTAGGCCTGCCCCTCGCCGTTGAGTTTGCCGGCGCCGGCTTCGACGTGACCGGTATCGATACCGACGCCGGTAAGGTGGAAGCCGTTAACGCAGGCAGGTCGTATATCGGCGACGTGCCGACGGACATCCTCTCCCGCCTCGTCGAAGGCGGCAGGCTGAGGGCCTCCTCCGATTACTCCGTACTGAAGGATATGGACGGGGTTATCATCTGCGTGCCGACGCCCCTCAGGAAGACGCGCGACCCCGACGTCTCTTTCATCGTCGAGGCATCCGAGAAGATAGAGCCCTATCTCTCCGGAGGAAAGATTGTCGTGCTCGAGAGCACCACTTATCCGGGGACGTGCGAGGAGCTGATAATGCCTATCTTCACGAAATCCGGCAGGAAGCTGGATCGGGACTTCTACCTGGCGTTCTCGCCGGAGAGGGTCGACCCCGGAAACGAGAGATATACAACCAAGAATATCCCGAAGGTCATGGGCGGAGTCACGCCCGAGTGCACCCGCCTCGCCTCGCTCCTTTACTCCCAGGCCCTCGAGAAGATAGTTCCGGTCTCCTCCGCGAAGTCGGCCGAGATGGTGAAGCTCCTGGAGAATACCTTCAGGGCCGTCAATATCGGGCTGGTCAACGAGATCGCCCTCATGTGCACAAAAATGGGCATCCATGTGTGGGAGGTTATAGACGCTGCCGCCTCCAAGCCGTTCGGCTTCATGGCTTTTTATCCCGGCCCCGGCCTCGGCGGTCACTGTCTCCCCATAGATCCGATATACCTCTCGTGGAAGGCCAGGCTGCACGACTTCGAGGCGCGGTTTATCGAGCTGGCCGCGGCAGTGAACTCCTATATGCCCCTCCACGTCGTTTCGCTGATTGCCGACGCTCTCAACGAGCGCGAGAAACCGCTGAAGAACTCGAGGATACTCGTCATCGGCGTGGCGTATAAAAAAGATGTGAGCGATATGAGGGAGTCCCCATCCCTGGCTATTATGGAGCAGCTGGAGAAGAAGGGGGCCCGCCTCTCATATTGCGACCCGAACGTGCCCCGGCTCTCGCTGGGCGGGCGGGCGATGAGCGCGCTCCCCCTCACTCCCCAGCTCCTCAAGGAGAGCGACTGCGCCGTCATAATCACCGACCACAGCAACCTCGACTACGAGATGATAGTTTCCAGCTCCGATCTCGTGGTCGATACCCGCAACGCAACCAAGGGCGTTGAAGCCCCTCCCGGGCGGGTCGTGAGGCTGTAACCCGCCATGTCCAGCTATTGCGTGACCGGCGGCGCTGGCTTCATCGGCTCCCATATAGTTCGAAGCCTTATCGACATGGGGGAGCAGGTGGTTGTACTCGACAACCTCTCGTCGGGGCGGCCGGAGAACCTCGAGGAGGTCCGGGGAAAGATAAAAATGATAGTGGGCGATATCCGTGACGTGGAAACGGTCAACGAGGCCCTGAAGGGCGTGGAGTACGTGCTGCATCAAGCCGCGCTATCCTCCGTGCCGAGGTCGGTCGCAGACCCGATGGCCACCGACGAAAACAATACGAGGGGGACGCTCAACATCCTGCTCCGCGCCCGCGAAGCCGGGGTGAAGAGGCTTGTCTTCGCGTCATCATCATCGATTTATGGAGATTCGCCCATCCAGCCGAAAGCCGAGTCGCAGACGCCGAACCCGATGTCCCCCTACGCCGTCAGCAAGCTGGTGGGGGAACTCTATTGCCGGGTTTTTCACGAGCTCTTCGGCCTGGAGACGATCTCCCTCAGGTACTTCAACGTCTTCGGGCCGCGACAGGACCCGGCCTCGGAATACGCGGCCGTGGTCCCCAAGTTCGTCAACGCCCTCCTCGCAGGCCGGAGGCCGTCGATATACGGGGACGGGGAGCAGTCAAGGGACTTCACCTATGTCTCCAATGTCGTGGCCGCAAATATGGCGGCCAGCCGGGCGCCTGCAGCCGCCTCGGGGAGGGCCTACAACATAGCCTGCGGGAAGAGGACTTCCGTCCTGGAACTTTTCCGGATGATCGCCGGTATCACGGGAAGCGAGGTGGAGCCCGTTTACAAACCAAAGAGGTCCGGAGATATCCTTCATTCCTTTGCGGACATCTCACTGGCGAAAGATGAGCTTGGCTACGAGCCCTCGATGGGCATAGAGGAAGGAATGAAAAAGACGGTGGAGTTCTTTATAAGTAAAAAAGGGTAAAAAAATAATCTATCCACAAATTACACGAATTAAAAATTATATGATTGCAAAAATATAAGCATAAAAGAAGGATAATGAACCGCAAAGTACGCAAAGAAAAATTATAAGAAAATATATTCGTGAAATTCGTGGATTATTTTTTATTTTAAAGATGGAGGTAGAACAAAATGCCTATAGTAACTCTTGACCTTCTGGCGCAATACCGCTCGCTGGCCGACGAGATCAACACCGCCGTCCTCGGTGTCCTGTCCAGCGGGAAGTACATCATGGGCGATAAAGTATCCGGCCTGGAAAAGGAGATCGCCGAATACATCGGAGCCTCACGGGCCGTGGGGTGCGCGTCGGGGACGGACGCTCTTCTTCTCTCCCTCATGGCCGCCGGAGTGGGACCGGGCGACGAGGTCATCACAACGACGTACACGTTTTTCGCCACGGCCGGGGTTATATCCCGCCTGGGGGCGACGCCGGTCTTCGTCGATATCAGGCCCCTGACCTACAACATCGACCCCGCGCTCATGGAGGAGCGGATAACCGGGAAGACGAAGGCGATCATCCCGGTCCACCTTTACGGCCAGGTAGCGGACATGGACCCGATCATGGAGTCGGCCTCGAAGCACGGCATCGCTGTAATCGAGGACGCCTGCCAGTCCATCGGGGCGAAATACAAGGGCAGGAACGCGTGTACAATCGGCCACATGGGCTGCCTCAGTTTCTTCCCTTCGAAGAACCTCGGCTGCGCGGGAGACGGCGGGATGATAACGACGGACGACGGCTCACTCGCGGATAAGTTGGCTATTCTGAGGGTGCATGGTTCCAAGCCCAAGTATTTCCACAAGGTGGTGGGCATCAACAGCAGGCTGGATGCGCTCCAGGCGGCCATCCTGAGCGTGAAGCTCAAGCACCTCGACAGGTGGATAGGGATGCGGAGGGAGAACGCGGCCCGCTACAAGGAGCTGCTCGCCGGGACGCCCGTCGTCCTGCCCCACGAGAGAGAGGACTGCAAGCACGTCTTCAACCAGTTTGTCATCAAGGTGGACAAGCGCGATGAGCTCAAGGAGCACCTCACCGGGAAGGGGATCGGGACCGCGCTTTACTACCCGCTTCCGCTCCATTTACAGGAGTGCTACGCTTACCTCGGTTACAAGGAAGGAGACCTTCCGAACTCCGAGGAGGCTGCCGGGTACACGCTCGCTCTCCCCATGTATCCGGAGCTTCCAGAAAAGGATATCGTCGAAGTCACGGACGCCATCAAGGATTTTTTTCAGGGAAAATAAAATTTTCCGAAGAAAAATTTCATGAAGAAGAACTCTCCGCGGGAGGAGCTCAGGGAGCTCGCCGATCTTACCCTGCGATACGTCCGCCAGGAAGGGGATTCACTGCCGATGCAACCCTCGGGTAAAGTACCGGATGACATAAGCCAACCTGCTGCAGTGGAGCTGGATGCCGATAAAGAAATGGCATCGATCGATGCCGCCGTCCTGGCGTGCGAGAAGTGTCCACTCCATAGAACCCGCACACACGCGGTTCCCGGCGAGGGCGACAACAAAGCGAAACTGGTATTCATAGGAGAGGCACCGGGAGGTAACGAGGACAGGCAGGGTCGGCCCTTCGTCGGCAGGTCGGGCGAGCTGCTCACGAAGATCATAACCGACGGTATGGGGATGACGCGGGAGGAGGTTTACATCACAAATATCGTCAAGTGCCGCCCTCCCGGCAACAGGGACCCGCTCCCCGGGGAGATCGAGTCGTGTCACCCTTACCTGGTGAGACAGCTCGAAATAATCCAGCCCAAGGTCATATGCACGCTGGGCCGGTTTGCCGCGCAGTGCCTTCTCGAGACAAAGGCCCCGCTATCACGCCTGCGGGGCAAGCAGGCCGACTATAACGGAACCCCGCTCATACCGACGTATCATCCCGCCTACCTGTTGAGGAACTATACAAAGGAAGCGAGGCGGCAGGTCTGGGACGATGTCAGTAAGGTGGTGGAGATTCTCACAATATAAATCAGTTCGCTTCCTGCCAGCAGGCAGGAAGCGAACTGATTTATCAGGCTTCATTTTTTTATGGCGCGGTACGCGAAAGTTGTTCTAGAGATACCGGTCGACCGGGAATTTTATTACCGCATACCGGAGGACCTGGCCGGGGTGGTGGGCCTCGGCGTCAGGGTCCATGCGCCCCTCCAGAGGCGCCTCGTTACCGGCATCGTCGTCTCCATCTCCGGCGATTGCCGGCTTTCCAATCCGAAGGAGATCGCGGCGGTCGTGTCCCCGGCGCCGGTCGCGGGGCGGGATATTATCGAGCTGGCAAACTGGATTGCCGACTACTATTGTTGCGGGATCTCCCGCGCCTTCCGGGCAGTCCTCCCGTCCTGTGTCCGTGAGGGAAGACGGGCCCGCCTCCTCCTGGTGGCATCTCTCGCCGCGTCGCCCGAAGAGGCGGAGAGAACAATCGAAGCCGCGGGGCGAAAGGCGCCGAAGCAGGCGGCAATCCTGCGGCGGCTTATCAAGGCCGGCGCGCCGGTTACGGTCAGCAAGCTCCTGAAGGCCACGAGGGGG
This sequence comes from Candidatus Tritonobacter lacicola, assembly GCA_030765135.1. Classification (GTDB taxonomy): domain Bacteria; phylum Auribacterota; class Tritonobacteria; order Tritonobacterales; family Tritonobacteraceae; genus Tritonobacter; species Tritonobacter lacicola. Next base: position 54,768 of record JAVCDC010000093.1, read on the forward strand.
ACCTCCGGCTCCGTTAAAGCGCTCGAGAGGAAGGGCCTCATCAGGATAAGCTCCCGGTCCTGCGAGAGAATTCCCTTCGCGGATGATGAGGTCGTCCCGACGGCGCCACTCGATCTGACAGACGAGCAGGGGAGGGCACTGGAGTCGATTGCGAGCAATGGAAAGATCGTCACGCTTATCCACGGCATCACCGGGAGCGGCAAGACCGAGGTCTATCTGCACGCCATCGCCCGTGAGCTCGCGCAGGGCAGGGGAGCCATTGTCCTTGTCCCCGAGATATCTCTCACTCCCCAGATGGTGGAGATGTTCATGGGCCGTTTTGGAAGGGAGGTTGCGGTTCTTCACAGCAGGCTCTCGGAAGGCGAGCGGTACGACCAGTGGCAGCGACTGGCGAGAGGTGATTCGCGAATAGCTATAGGCGCCCGCTCGGCGGTCTTCGCTCCGGTCAGCAACCTGGGCCTCATCGTCGTCGACGAGGAGCACGAGCGAACCTACAAGCAGGAAGAGTCCCCACGGTATAACGCGCGCGACGTCGCCGTCGTCAGGGCCAGGATCTGCGGGGCGAAGGTCGTGCTTGGAAGCGCGACCCCCTCCCTTGAATCGTACCGCAACGCCCTCACGGGGAAATACAATCTTGCGAGGCTGACCTCGAGGATAGACCACCGCCGGCTGCCGGACGTGCACGTGGTGGACATGAGAAGGGAGAAAAGCCTGGTCGGAAGGGGCATCGTTTTCTCACGGAGGCTTGTCGACGGGGTCCGGTCGAGGCTGGCTGCGGGCGAGCAGGTCATACTCTTCCTCAACAGGCGCGGCTTCTGCACGGTCCTGCTGTGCAGGGGATGCGGCGAGGCCCTCCGGTGCGGGAACTGCTCCGTCTCGATGACCTACCACAAAAAGGCGGGGAAGATGCTGTGCCACATCTGCGGGGAGAGGCTGTCGCCGCCCTCGATCTGTCCGAAGTGCGGGAAGGGCAAGCTCTTTTTAACCGGCGTGGGGACGCAGAGGGTGGAGGCAACCATCGCCAAGCTCTTTCCCGGCGCGCGGATACAGAGGATGGACACGGACAGCACCACCGCCAAGGACGCCCACAGGAGGATCCTCGATGAATTCCGGTCGGGACGCATCAACATCCTGGTGGGAACGCAGATGATCGCGAAGGGCCTCGACTTCCCCAACGTCACGCTTGTCGGCGTCGTCCTGGCGGATATCGCCCTGGGGCTGCCGGACTTCAGATCCTCGGAACACACCTTCCAGCTTATCACCCAGGTCGCCGGAAGAGCGGGAAGGGGAGACGTAAAGGGCGAGGTTATTATCCAGACCTACTCGCCCAACCAACCGGCTATCGAGGCCGCAGCACGGCAGAATTACGAGGCGTTCTACCGGCGCGAGATACGCGACAGGGAGGAGCTGCGCTACCCGCCATTCACGAGGTTTGTTCTGGTCCTCTTCCAGGGACGGAACGAGGAGATGACGTTCCGCGTTGCCGCACTCCACTTCGAAGAGATGAAAAAGGCCCTCACGGGCGACGTGGAGGTCCACGGGCCGGTCCCGTGCCCGATAACCAGGGCAAGGGGCAAGTACAGGTTCCAGGTGGTATTGAAGGCGCGTAGCGCGGCCGCCGCCGTCTCCCTGGTGAGGGATGCGATATCGGCAATCAAGCAGGACAGAAACGTCCAGGTCGTCGTGGACGTCGATCCCCTGTCAATGTTGTGACGGAACAGAACGAAAAAATGTGGTCCTCTTCTATTTTATCCGCACTATTTATAAAAAAACTTGAACGCAACGGCGGCATGAGCTATAGTTAACATGGGCTATTATAATTAATTGACTTATCACCTTTACCCGAGGAAACCATTACGGGGGCGTAAATGAAGAAGCTTCTTCTCTGCTGTTTATCTATCGGTTCCCTTTCACTTCTCCTTCCCTGTCAATCGCAGGCGCGTTATTACTGGGAGTACCTGGTCCAGCCCGACTGGCAGACCGATTTCAACGACGTATACGCCCTTCCCGGGATCGGCCGGGCGTGGGCCGTCGGCGGCCGCGGCATAATAGCCCGCACGACAGATGAGGGCGTCACGTGGAGCGCGCAGACATCGGGGACGACGCATAATTTGCATGCCGTTCACTTCGTTGATCCCGATGACGGGTGGACAGTCGGGGCAGGAGGCACGATACTGGGCTCCGGCGACGGCGGCGACACATGGTCCTCCCAGGTGAGCGGCGTGAC